>JAISGX010000109.1 GCA_031262805.1 Verrucomicrobiota bacterium
CCCAGCGCGTTCCCTTGCTGGGTGCCGTGGGTCCGCTACAGTTTGAGGTGCTGAAATATCGCATCGAAAGCGAATACGGAGCGGAAACCCGGCTGGAAAGCGCGCCGTGGTCCCTGATCCGCTGGGTGGATCCGGCCGGGTCTCCGGTCACGCCCGAGGAGCTTCCAAGCAACTGCCGACTGGCTTTGGACGCACACAACCGTGCGGTGATTCTTTTCACGGCGGAGTGGGAATTACGGTTTTTCCTCGAAAAGCATCCGACCGTCCATTTGTGCAAACTGCCGGATGCACGGGCCTGAGCCTAGGTCTCGCATCTTCCGCTCCGGATGGGGGGACCAAGCCCCGTTTAAATTTTTTCCGGATAATCCCCGGCTTCCACCCGCTTCCGGATGGAGGCCTGAACCGTGGCCTTGTCCTCCCGATAGGTCACGCCAACCCAACGCGATGCCGTATCCAACACCTTGACTGTTCCCCGGCCGGAGCGGATGGCGGAGTCCACAACCGCTGGAATGGTGAATTCGGCCTTGGAGGACAAGACGCCTTCCATGTGCAGGAAATCCGCGAAACCCCGTTCGAGTTCGGCAAAAATGCTCGGCATGAACCCCCAGCAGTTCATGGAAACAGGTTCTTTGCCGGTCAATGGAGTGGCGGGTTCACCTTCCGGTTCATCCCACAGGGATCCATCCATACGGCGGGCGATCTTGGTATATTCCTGAATGCCGGTCAGCAGCCGGTCTTTGCCGCACAGGCAAACGCCCCGGCTCACACTGCCGTGTTCGGAAAGGGTCTGCTCCAACCGGAATGCCACCATGCAATGCCCATCAGGATCTCCCCCGGCCGTCAGGTGAGCATGTAGGGACCGGAAAGAATCCGTCCCGTAGAAATCATCGGCATTAATGGCGGCAAACGGCCCTGAAACGGCATGCCGCCCGGAACGGATGGCATGGGCGGTTCCCCACGGCTTGGAACGCTCCGACGGCCTTTCAAACCCCTCCGGCATGTCCGATAAGTCCTGAAAAGCATAGGCGCAGGGAATTCGGGATTCCCATTTTGCACCCACCACTTCGCGGAAGACCGTCTCCATGTCGCGGCGGATCACAAACACCACTTGGCCGAACCCGGCGCGGATGGCATCGAAAATGGAATAATCCAGCACGATTTCACCGGAAGGGCCGACGGGATCCATCTGTTTCAATCCGCCATAGCGGCTTCCCATGCCGGCGGCCAAAATAAGTAAAGAGGGGTTGTTCATGAAGGCACCATATCAAATCCGGCAAAACCGAAAAATCTTTTCTTGCTTCCGTAAAGCACGGCACGGCATAATAAAAGTTAAGCCGTTCAACCCCATAGGAGCCTGATGAAAACTCTGTTTCGCCTGTTTGCCTTTGTCCTGATTCTCTCTTGCTTCTGCCAGGTCTCGCCCGCTCAAATGGGGGAGGTGTCCGGCGGCATGCCGTGGACGAAATTTGAAGAACAACTGGGGCTCCCGACTACCTATTCGGTGGATATAGTGGCCCATGCCATGGGAATGAGCATGCAATCCCGCATGATCCGGGATGGAGATAAAAGCCGGGCGGAAATGACCCTCCCCTTCATGGACCTCAAAGCCGTCATGCTCTCCGTTCAGGAAGGCGACCGCATCGTCAATTATTCCCTGTTTCCGGAAAAAATGAAATATGTGGTGGATGAAACCGTGGAAGCGGCGGACAAAGAAGCCATGCCGGACATTCAGGAACTCGGAACGGAAATGCTGGATGGCGTGGAATGCATCAAGCGTGGGTTTTCTTCTATGGAAAACGGCATACCCGTCCAGTTCGTGTTTTGGTTCTCCCCCGAGCAAAAGAACATGCCCGTCAAAATGACGGCTTCCATGCAGGTTCCGGAGGCCATGATGGATGCCTCCATGGGGAATGGAGCGATGGAAACATCGGTCCTGTTCCAAAACTATGACTTTTCCACGCCGGATGCCTCCCTCTTCGAGCTTCCGGAAGGCTATGCCCGTGCCTCCAACATCATGGAAGTCATGATGGATGGGAACGGCGCCAAGGACTTGGACGCTCTGTTCCAGCAACTGCAGCCGACGAAATAATCCCCCCGGCCAAGTGCGGCGCCACCCCGCAAAGCCATCTGCGGGATTTTGTTTTCTTTTCCGCCTTTCCTTTCGATATTCTGGTGGAATGAACACCATCCGCCGAATCGGAAAACGGCTTCTGGCCATTCTGGTGTGGACGCTCGGCACTCTGGCATTTCTTTTTGCCGCCGCCCAATTCACCGCCCTTCCCTGGCGGCTATACCAAGCGCTCTCGTGCGTTGCCTCCCCGCTCTCCACTTCCCCCACCCACATCCTCCTCATGGGCGGTAGCGGGGTTCCTGGGGAATCGTCGCTCATTCGCACCTATTACGCCGCAGAAGCCGCCCGGGAGCATCCAAAGGCGCGCCTCTGGATTGCCATGCCTCTGGATGCTGCCCACTCGGAGACCTCCCGGGCCTATCAGGACGAACTGACACGGCGCGGGGTGCCTCTTGAGCAGATCGGCTTCCTTTCCAACGGACGAAACACTCGGGAACAGGCGGCACGGTTGATGGATGCCTTGGAGAAAACCGGGGCTCCCGTGCATGTGCGGATCGTCACCTCGCCCGAACATATCCGCCGGACGGCCGGCGCCATCCGTAGAGCCGCACAGGAACAAGCGCTGGATGTGGGCCTATCCGGCTGCCCCACTTTCAGCGCCTCCATGGAGGAATCCCTGGCGTGGAACGCGGAGGATCTGGATGGCCCGGCAGATTCCGCACGCCGCCCTTTTCTTCCGGATGTGGGAAACGCCATGTCCCTTCGCTACAACGTGTGGAACAATCTGCATTACAGCATTCATGTCCTGCGCGAAGGCGCGGCGTTGGGCTATTATCGCCTGCGGGGCTGGATATAGCTGTGCCGACCGCTCAGGAGGCCGGAGGCGGTCCGCCTTGGGCGCTTCCCCGCTGGTTTTCATAGCGATTGCGCAAGGTGTTGACGGCCTTGACCATCACAAACACCGAAAACGCCACAATCAGGAAATCCACGATGTTCTGGATGAACATGCCGTAGTTCAACGTGACCGCCGGAGTGCCGTCCATGGCAGGATGCAACGTCAGGGCCAAATCCTTGAAATTCACTTTTCCGAGGATCACGCCGAGGGGAGGCATGATGATGTCGTTGACCAATGAGTTGACGATTTTGTTGAAGGCGCCGCCGATGATGACACCGACCGCCATATCGATCATATTGCCTTTGGCCGCAAACTCTTCAAATTCTTTTAACAAACCCATTTCAGCACTCCTTTCACGCTCAGAACCTTTTCGGAACGGTAAACCATCATCCTGAAATGTAAAGATTTAATTAAACAAAACCCCATCCGTGTCAGGATGGGGCGGGGGGGAACGCCTTTCGTTCCAGAGGCCCTTCCGAAGGGCGACGCCTAGTTCTTCTCGCGGAAGGTAATCCGGCCTTTGGTCAAATCGTGGGGGCTAATTTCAATCGTCACCCGGTCCCCCGTGGTGATTTTGATGAAATGCCGACGCATTTTGCCGGAAATGTGCCCGAGAATCTCATGTCCGTTTTCCAGCCGTACACGGTACATGGTTGCCGGTAGCACTTTGACGACCTCGCCCGAGACCGTTATAAAATCATTTTCCTTCGCCATACATTTTTCTGCTTTCTTGTCTTGATCGGGCGCAAACCCTAACAAATCCGCTCAATCCAATGCAACCCTCCATTTCAGCCCCTGTCTTGTCCATCAGCCGCCGGTTCCCTAGCTTTCCGCTTGGCAAGACGCCGGAAAGAGCGGTCCGGCAACGGCAGGCGATAGCGGCCGGGAAATCCACGGAGGGCCGTCAAGTCCCCGCACGGGAAGCGGCTTCCCGTTTTTTCATATACTGGTCCACCTCAGAAATCCGGGAAAAGGAAAGCATTTCCTTGGCCTGCCAGACGGCTTCATTCAAATCGATCTTCTCGATTTCGCGCTGCACGCCCGGCAGGGAAGCGGAATCCAGACTCAAGCTACGCAGGCCAATGCCCAACAAAAACGGCAACATTCGGAAATCGGACCCAAGGTTGCCACACAATGAAACGGGTTTTTCCGCTTGGGAAGCAGCCGAAACAATCCGGTTGAGGGTCCGAAGGACCGCCGGATGGTGCGGGGAAAAGAACGATGCCACATCGCTGTTGGTGCGGTCCACGGCTAGAAGATATTGGATCAAATCATTGGAGCCGATGCTCAGGAAATCCGCCGCCCGCGCCAACTCGGGCACAATAACGGCGGCGGAGGGACTGTCGATCATCACGCCGATTTCCGGCAGGCGGTGGGCAATCCCCTCCCGGAACAATTCCTGCTGGCAGCTGTGCGTCAATTCCCTAGCGGCCAGAAATTCATCCAGAGAGGCCACCAGCGGGAACATGATTTTCGCCTGCGGGTTTCCATGGGCGGCTCGGAGCAGGGCCCGAAGTTGTTGCTTGAAGATTTCCGGATTCCGGAGTGAAAACCGGAGGGCTCTCAGGCCAAGGAACGGATTATTTTCATGCTGCGTTGGAAAATAGGACAAGGCCTTATCCCCACCGATATCGAGGGTGCGGAACACCACCGGCCGGTCCTCCATCCTCTCTAGGACACGCTTATAGCCCTGGTATTGTTCTTCCTCCGTGGGAAAGGTGTTGCGGATGATGAAGGGGAATTCGGTCCGGTACAGGCCGATCCCCTGTGCCTTCACGCTCAATGCCACATCCAGCTCGCTCAGCAAATTCAAGTTCGCCAGCAACTGGATGTTCACGCCATCCCTCGTTTTTGTGACCTCCTTGGTCTGCTCCGAAAGCTTCGAAGCATAGGCCAAGGAGTGAACCAGTTCCCGCATGGTTTGCACGGCTTCGGGACCGGGGCGGATAATGATGTGCCTTTCCTTTGGATCCAGCAGAATCGGCGTTTTTTCAGCCAGATGGAGCAGCCGGTGGTCCGAAGCAACCACTAGGGGGATGTCCAAGGCCTTGGCCAGGATGGCCACATGGGAATGTTGGCCGCTACCCAGCAGAATCAGGCCGGAGGCCCCTTCAGCGGCCAGCTTCAGGATATCCGAGGGGAGAAGCTCTTCAGCAATGACGATCTGGCCCGTGTAATCCGGGCCGATGTTTTCATTGGAACGCGGCAGGAGATTGTGCAACAGGCGATGGCCGAGGTCTTCCACATCCAGCACCTTCTCCCGCATGAGGGGGTTTGGGCTTCGGGAAAACATATCGGCATACCGGTTAATCTCATCCAGAATGGCTGCGGCCGGTGGTTTTCCATTCCGGATTTGGGTCCGGATTTCCCCAGCAAAGGCTTCATCCTTCAGCATAAGGACGTGTGCACCGAAAATCATGGAGGCGGCATCCTGGATTCTATCCTCCAACCGCCGCTGAAGCTCCAGCAACTGCCGCTCGGTGGTTTCGGCGGCGCGATTGAAATCAGCCTCGGTCAGGGCCGACGGATATGTTTCCTCCAGATTCGTCCGGATGAGGTTGTGCCCGACCTGGGTGGACAAGCCCATGGCCAAACCGCCGGACGCCCAGTGGCCGGGAATGCAGTGAGTGCCGCTCGATAGTTCTTCCTGCTCCCCAGCGCCCTCTTCCTCCTCAAATTCACCCTTCTCCACGGCATGAATGCGCATGAATAAATGGGCGTTCTCAATCACACTGGAAAGTTGGGAAGCAATCACCTTGAGAGCGTGCACGTCGTTGGAATTGAAATAGTTCCATTGGGGATCCTGCACCACGATCACCCCGATCGGATTCATCTTCCTGAAAATGGGAACCGCCAAAAGCGATAGATATTTCTCCTCCCCGCTTCCGGGGATGAATTTATAGTGGGGGTTTTCCATGGCATTGGCGGCGGAAATCGGGCGCATGGTCTTTAATGCCGTCCCGGTAATGCCTTCGCCGAGCTTCAACCGGAGTCGGCCGATCATGGAAGGATCCAAGCCCTGGTTGGCCCGGAGAACCAATTCATTCGTTTCTGGCTCATAAAGATAAATGGAACAGACCGCCGCCCGCATATGCCACGCCACCATGGAAACCGTCTTCCCCAAAAAGGTGTCTAGGCCCGATTCAAAGTCGAAAAGGCCGACCAATTCGCTGATGTCGCACATCAACGCCACATTGTCTTTTTGAAAATCGCTCATCGGCTTCCTGAAACTATTTCAGCCTGATTAAACAGGCGGCTTGACTTCATCCTCAAAAAAAGTACTTTCTTTCGCGTTTCCAATCCATCTGCCCGATGGTGTAACGGTAGCACAGCAGACTCTGGATCTGTTTGTCTAGGTTCAAATCCTAGTCGGGCAACCATTCGTAAAAAGCCGTCCCTCCCGGAGAGACGGCTTTGCGGCATCGGAAGATGCCCCTTTCCGGTCCATCCGGTTCCGCTTAACTCACCCGAATCGGCATCAGGACATAGACAAAGCTGATGGTGGAGCGCAGAACGCCTGGGCTGGTGTCGTCCAGCAGGTCCAAAAACACTTCATCGGTCGTCAACGCCTTCAAGGGGTCCATCAAAAAGGCCGGGTTGAATGAAATGGCCACATCCTTGCCGCTATATTTCACATCCATGGTTTCACGGGCCTCGCCGATCTCCTGCGCCGCGGCCAAGATTTCCAAACGGTTCGATGTGAAGGTCAGCTTCACGCCGGAAATGGCGTCGCTGACGAGCTGGGAGGTCCGGCGGATGGCGGTCAGGAAGGTTTCCCGTTCCATCGTCACGCGTTCGCCGACGGCCTGGGGAATGACCTGGCGGAAATTCGGATAGGTGCCTTCCACCAACTTGGAGACCACCAGCATGCCGTCAAATTCAAACGCCACCTGGTTGGACATGGCCAAGATCCGAACCTCGCCGGAATCCCCCAAGGTGCGGAGAAGCTCGTCCACCGTCTTGAGGGGGACAAGCATATCCAAACCAGCATTGGCGGGAAACTCCACTTCCTGCTCCACCAGCGCCAAACGGCGGCTGTCGGTCGCCACGACGCTCAATTTGCCATTTTGGAAGCTGAGCAGAACCCCATTGAGCAACTGCCGGTTGGCATCGGCAGACGCAGCGTAGGAGGTCAATTTCAGCATGTTGCGGAAAACGCCCTGGTCCAAGGTGAACACATTGGAATCATCCAGATCGGGCAGGGTGGGATAATCGGCCTCGGAAATGCCGTGAATGCGGAAGTAGGAACTGGCGGCATGGATGAAGGCGATGTTGTCCTTGTTCACTTCCATTTCGGCAACTTCCACACTCAATTCGCGGAAGACGCCGAAAATTCGCTTGGCCGGAAGCGTGGTGGACCCAGGCTCCAGCACCTCTGCATCTAGGGTGGCACGGACCGTTAGAGCCATGTCGGTGGCGGTCAATTCCAACTTTCCATCCTCGGCCCGGAACAGGACATTGGAGAGAACCGGTAGGGCGTTACGGGGGTTGATGACCGATTGCACCTTCTGCAGACAATCGATGATGGCTTCCTTGTTGACTTTGATTTTCATGCGGCCTCCGCGTCTACTACGATATTCTTCTTAAAATCAGTTGGAGAAACAGTCTTATTAGTATGTCCTGTGAATCGTGTGGACATCAAGAAAAGAATAAGCGGGATAAGTGTTTTCTGCGGGTCCGGCCTGTCGAAAACAGACCCCTGCCTCCTGTTGGCAAGAGGAAAAACTTTGGGTTGTGCACAACCCATTCGTCTTCTGCACAGGAAACCCGGTGGAATTCACAGGCTTGTTCACATTCGTCAAAATACAATGGTGCCGAAAAAAGGCCCGAAACGGAATGGATGGAGGACAACCCATTTCAGCCGGGGGCGTTGCCCCCCCCTAGGCGCTGCTGTAGCGACAAGATGGTTTGGCGGAGGCCGACGTCGGTCTTCATTTTGGAACCGACGGACCGGTGCGCATGCAGGACCGTGGCGTGGTTCCGCCCGAAGGCGTTTCCAATGGAAGGCAGCGACTGCTCCGTCATTTCCCGGCAGAGATACATGGCGACCTGGCGGGGGAATGCAATGTTTTGCGGCCGTTGCTTGCTCGTCATGTCCCCGAGGCGGATATCGTAGTATTCCGCCACCATCCGCTGGATGCCTTCCACCGTAAGGGCGGTTTGGTTTTCCTGTTCGATGGTGTCCCTCAGGAGATATTCCAGCATTTCGTTGGTGAGCGGCTTGCCCATCAAAGAGGCATAGGAGGCGGCGCGCAGAAGCGAGCCTTCGAGCTTCCGGATGTTGGAGCGGACATGTTCGGCGATGAAAAAGAGAGCCTCATCCGCCAGACGGATGTTCAGCTGTTCGCGTTTGCGGCGCAGAATCGCCACCCGGGTTTCAAGATCCGCCATTTCCATTTCCGTCACCAGCCCCCATTCAAACCGGGACACCAACCGTTTCTGGAGGTTGGAGATTTCGCTGATCGGCCGGTCGCTGGTCAACACGATCTGTTTCTGGTTTTCATAGAGGCTGTTGAAGGTATGAAAAAACTCTTCCTGGGTGCTTTCCTTACCGGCGAGAAAATGGATGTCATCAATCAGCAACAGGTCGATGTGGCGGTATTTCTTGCGGAAGGCCGCAAGTTCGTGCTGCTGCAGGGCCTGGATGAACTCATTGGTAAAGGCCTCGCAGGAGGTGTAGCAGACGGTTCCTTTCCCGCGCTTCAGCAGGGTTTGGCCCATAGCTTGGATCAAATGGGTTTTCCCCAAGCCGGTTCCGCCGTGAATAAACAATGGATTGTAGGCCCGTCCGGGATTCTCCACCACGGCCAGCGCCGCAGCATGTGCAAAGGTGTTGGACGCGCCAACGACAAAATTGTCGAAGGTGTGCCGAGGATTCAGCACCCCACCGGCATTGTAGGATTTAAGCCCTTTCCGCTTGGCACCCTCTTCTTTTTTGGAGGCGTTGGAAACGCTCGGCACGTCTTCCGCCGCCTGGCGCGCCCCGTCCACCGCAAAGGTGATGGTGATGTTCTGCTCTCCGGCAACGACTAGGGCCTTGTGGATCAAAGGCAGATAATGCTCTTCCAGCCAGTCTTGGTAAAACCCATTGGGCACGCTCAACGTCAGTTGGCCCGGCATGTCGTCGCCGACGGCTTCAATCACACCGATCCACCGGCCGTAAATGTCCGGAGAAATGGCGGATGACAGGAATTCACACGCCTTTTTCCAAATCTCTATTGCTTTATTCGCTTCCACGAAAACTACCTCTTCCTGCGCCTCAACCCGTTAGCTTTTCACATCCCCGGGGGAGGCACAACGTAAAATGCCAGTATGAAATCATTCTCCTCCCCGCATTTGGATACGGTGGGGCAGGCCTTTGGATCACTTATCCACAACTTATTCACAGCCGGATGGCTCTCCTTGGGCCCTAAAAACGGTTTCGACTGTAGTAACTCCCCCCCTTTTGGACAAGGAGCAACTTTTTTGCTGGGGTGATATTTTGAAAATCATACATGATTTAGGCGGTTTTTGTTTTTATTGTACACCATGTGGTGGTTGGCGAAAAATGATGAAAATATATCCGGCCTCCCTTGACAAGAAAATCCAGGGATGAAAACTCCACATAACTCCTTGAAATGAGGCCGATTACCCCCCTCCCCGGAAGTGAAAATGAATCAAAAGTGGAAGAAATCAACAGTTCCGCGTCTTTTATGCTCGGCGGGGATGGAGGAAAACGATGTGCGGTATGCCACCCGCCTGACCGCTCCCGATCCATTTTATCTTCTGGCGGTGGGCTCCACGCGCCATTTGCTAGTGTCCGCCTTGGAAGCGGCAAGGGCGAGAAAATCCTGTCCTGCGGCCATCTTATGCACCACTGCCCAGCTGGCCGACGACCTGCCGGGCGCATCCCGCACATGGGAGCGGATGGTGGCGGTCTGGATCCGGCGTCTGGGATATGCCCGGGTGGATGTCGGGCCGTATTTTCCCCTCGGCCCGGTTCGCGCTTTGGAAAAAGAGGGAATTGACGTGCACTTGTCTTGCCTTCCCCCCTTTCCGAACCGGGCCATCAAAACGTCGAGGGAGGTCCGAATGCTGGAACAATCCCAGTGCGCCGCCGTGGCCGCCATGCGCTCGGCATTGGAGTGCATCCGCAGGGCGGACGTGTCCCGCACGGGCGAATTGAAAAGGCAGGGCCGTCCCCTCACCTCCGAACGGATCAAGGAGGTGATCGAGGAAACCCTGCTGAAACACACGTGTTGTGCAACCGGAACCATTGTGGCCATTGGGCCTCAGGGCGCCCGCCCCCACGAAGAGGGCAGCGGCCCGCTTCGGACAGGCCAACCGGTGGTCATCGATATTTTTCCGCGTAATAAATCCACGGGGTATTGGGGTGACATCACCCGGACGGTGGTCCGAGGCCCGGTTTCTCCCGAATGGAAGAAAATATACCGGACGGTTTTGGGCGCCCAGAAGAAGGCTCTTTCCATGGTGCGGCCGGGGGTGGAATTCCGTGCAGTTCAACAGGCGGTGGAAACCTATTTCGCTGCCGCCGGATATCCAACCGATTTGTCCGAACCCGGCAGGGAAAGCGGATTCATCCACAGTGTGGGGCACGGAGTCGGGCTGGACATCCACGAGTCTCCCGGACTACGGAATGAACCGGGGTTCCTGGCGGTGGGCCATGTCGTCACCGTGGAACCGGGGTTGTATCTGCCCGGGCGCGGCGGCGTCCGCATTGAAGATACGGTGGTGGTCACAAAAACCGGGTGCCGCCTGCTGGCCGTGTATCCCAAACGGTTGGTTCTATAGCCGAAAAACACTACGAATTCCCGGGCGTTCTGTTCATGGGCACGGGGGTGTTGCAGGTCGTTTTCCTCTCGCCAACGGGCGGGAAATTCGTTATTCCGATCCGCCATGCAAAAAGTGATGGTCATCCTTCTGGTTCTGTTGATGCTGGTGTTTCTTGGCGGGTGGGTGGCCTTGCGGCGTTTTGAGCGCTCCATGTTGTATCATCCCGTCCAAGGGATTGAACAAACCCCGGCGAATGTTCAGCTACGGTATCAGGATGTCCATTTTGTCTCGGCGGATGGCACATCCTTGACCGGCTGGTGGATTCCGGCGAATGATCCCAAAGCCACCGTGGTGTATTGCCACGGAAACAGCGGAAATATCGGCACGAAAGTGGCGGTGGCGTCGGAATTTTTCAAACGCGGTTTCAACCTGTTGCTGTGGGATTACCGCGGCTTTGGCCAAAGCGGTGGAAAACCATCCGAAAAAGGCTTGTATGAAGATGCACGATCGGCGTTTGATGTGGCGGCAGCCATGAGCAAAGGCCTACCGATTCTGCTGTATGGCCACTCCCTGGGCGCGGCGGTGGCGGCGCGGACGGCCATGGATCGGCCGGCCGCCGCTCTGATTCTGGACAGCGGGTTTGCTTCGGCGGCGGATTTGGCGCGTCGGTGGTATCCAGATTGGCCGTTCGACCGCCTTCTGTCGGTTTCCTATGATACGGCGGCCTATGCGTCCTCCCTTCCAGGTCTGCCGAAATTAATCGCACACAGCATGCAAGACCAGGTGGTGCCGTTTCAGAGCGGCCGGATTCTTCATGCTGCGGCGGCGCCGCCGAAAGAATTTGTTTTGCTGGAGGGTGAACACAGTGATCATTCCTGGTTCACTCCCGGAGCGCCCGGTCATGCTGAGCTGGAGGCGTTTTTGAATCTGTTCAAACGCTGAGCCGTCTATATGGAAGAGGAACCGCCATCCGGATGCGACTTATCCGGTTGGCTGCGTGGGGCAAATGTGCTAGAAACGCTCGTACGTCTTGGAGGACCCATGAAAAAAACGACAGTCAAAATGTGGATTTTCTTCCTTTTACCAGCCCTTTTTATGTTCGGCCTGATGGTGTTGCCGGCAAGCCGAGCTCAAACGATCATCCAAACCGACGACGGCGAAGAAATCATCATCTATCCCGTCGGCTCGGAACCCAAGCCGCAACCCTCTCCAGTGGTCTGGGAAGGAAGCACGGCCCGGCTGGGCTCCGTCCTGTTCGACAGCCAGACGAGAACCGTTACCGCCACCGGCTGGGTCAACCAGGTGGAGGGAGTGGTGGAGGTGCTGGCCTGTGGGTTGCGCGGAAAAGTGCATGAATCCATTTTTGTGCTGGCGGCCAGCCCGCTGGACCTGCAGGCCGCCCTCCTGCTGGCCGGCAACAAGGGGGGCGAACCGATGGCTCGTTTCGGTGAAGGTCCTCCCCGGGGCTCGCCGGTGGATATGTTTGTGGAATGGGAGGCCGACGGGGAAACAAAGACCGCCCGGGCCGAAACCTTCGTGTGGGATTTGCAGAAGGGGGACGTCCTGCCGGACGGGCCGTGGGTGTTCACCGGTTCCATTCTCAAGGACGGGGAATTCAAGGCTACGCTGGAGGAATCCCTGATCGTGACCTTCTGGGATCCCTATGCCATCATCAACAATCCCTATCCCAACGGATCGAACGACAAGGTTCTGGTCGTCAACACCCGCACGGTTCCGCCGATGGAAACGCCCATCCGGTTTCATATCAAACCAGCGGTAGCCGTCAATCCGCTGGCGGCCACCGATCCAGTGGTGTCGGATCCCCCTCGCATCCGCTATGGGTTGTAACGTAGCGGAATTTGTCAGGAAAAAACCTCCCGGAACAACGGGAGTTTCCTTCTGTTTGGCTGGAGGGGCTAGATGGAACGGCTCGGGGGTGCTCATGGAATCTGGGGTAATCCATGAACCCAAAGATTTCCTTTTATTTTGGGATGGAAGAGCGCGAAAAGGGTTGGACGATAACCTTTGAGTTCAGAACGTGTCCCCTGCCGCCTTATAAGTTGGAAGATCATGCTTCCTACTATGGGATGAAGCGAGCAAATCCTGATTTTGATTGGAGCCAAGCGGATGCCATGATTGAACAAGTAAAAGCCAATGTGGGGAGGCGCTGTCTTGATATTTTCATCGAGAAAAACAAATACATGATTATGACTTTTGAAGGCGAAGCTCTCTTTGGGGGGATGAATGTCGACTATGGTAAAAGTGTTATTATCAATACAAATGAATGGAACATAATCACTACCATCCCATAAGGACAAAACGGGAGTGTGAAAGCGCCTGAATGGCTGGCGTTTTCGTCCGAAGGTTTGGGGATGTGATTTGGGAGCGGGTTGGTCAGGGGCATTTTTTCGTTGCGTCGGCGGGGTTGCCGTCCCATGGGATTTCAGGGGAATCCCGGGAAGTAGGCCTGTCCAGACTTGGCGCGCCAGCGCGGCAGCGAAAAGAAGGGCGTGATGGCAGGCTTCATTCTGCGCATTATGGCATACTTTCAATGCGCTTATGTCATCTTGACCCCAAATGATTTCATGGATATAATACGAAGTGGTTTGAGAATCCTTGTATTGGATACATTTAATAATGTATGTGAACATTATGGAGAGTATAATGAAGATACATAAACGAACGGGTTCTGGCCGCATTCTCAATGGCATCCTTGCTTTGTTGGTGTTGATGGGTATGAATATATGCGTGAACGCGGAAGAGGCAGTGGAATTGGGGAGAGGCACATATTATCAACGAGTCGCTCAAGACAGGCGCGACACTGTGCAGAAAATGATAGAGGTGCTTAACGAGACGGATAGTACTGTTGTGCAAAAGGTAGAAGCCATCCGAGTTCTCGGTCTATATCGAGCCCCAGAAGCAATACCGACTCTAATTGATAAGATTGGGCTTCCCTCGCGCAATATATTGACAGCAATGTTGCCACTCAGAGAATTATTTCCCTGCTTGCCCGCCTTGGTGAATATTGGGAATTTAGCAACCCAACCATTACTTGAAAGGCTCGGAGGGCCAGCTTCAGGAAGAGAGGAAAGGCTATTATTACTTGCGCTTTGCCAGATTGAGACCCTGGAATATGCACGCTTGAAACTTGAGCGAAGCAATAGTCTGGATGGTCAAGCCGAAAAACGGCAACGTCTTTTAATTTTACTGGATACGTTGCCTTAACATATTGGCATGGCCAGGGTTCATTATGGAGAGTATAATGCAGATACATAAACGAACGGGTTCTGGCTGCATTCTCAATGGCATTCTTGCTTTGTTGGCGTTGATGGGCATGAATATATGCGTGAACGCGGAAGAGGCAGTGGAATTGGGGAGAGGCACATGTTATCAACGAGTCGCTCAAGACAGGCGCGACACTGTGCAGAAAATGATAGAGGTGCTTAACGAGACGGATGGTACTGTTGAGCAAAAGGCAGAAGCCATCCGAGTTCTCGGCCTATATCGAGCCCCGGAGGCAATACCGACTCTAATTGATCAGATTATGCTTCCCTCGAGCGATGTATGGACAGAATTATTGCCCCTCGAAGAATTATTTCCCTGTTTGCCCGCCTTGGTGAATATTGGGAATTTAGCAAGCAAACCAGTACTTGAAAGGCTCGGAGGGCCAACATCAGAAATGCAGGAAAGGCTATTTACGATGGTGTTATGCCAGATTGAGACCCTGGAATATGCACGCATGAAACTTGAGCGAAGCAATAGTCTGGATGGCCAAGCCGAAAACGGCAACGGCTTTTAATTTTACGGCTCTCCTCCCGAAGTCGTTGAAAGGGTAAAATTGACTTGGAGGTGAAGGCATGGAATTTCAGGTAGAGAATTTTGGACAGATGCTGGCAGGGTCGTTGGGACTGACGGAGCCTTGGTACATTGAAAAGGTAGACTTTAACGCGGAAGAAGCGTCGGCGCACATATACATTGCCATGCGCAAGGAAGCCGTGATGGCTTGCTCGGTATGCGGAGCGGAAACCAAGCGGTTTGGCTACGAAAAAAGCGAGCGCGTATGGCGGCATGCGGACTGTCTGTTTTATCCTTGCTACGTGCATTCTCGACGTCCAAGGGTGCTTTGTCCACACTGCGGCACGAAGCAAGTGAGTGCGCCGTTTGAGCGGAAAAACAGCCGCTTCACACGGATGTTCGAAGGCTTTGCCATGATGCTGCTGCCGGATTTACCGGTTGCAAAGGCCTCCACGCTTTTGCGCTGTGACGAGAAGTCGCTGGTAAAAATCATGCGCTACTGGGTGAACAAAGCGGTTGAGAGCATGGATTTAGGAGATGTGGTGGCTCTGGCAATGGATGAGACTTCGTTCAAGCGTGGGCATAAATATGTGACGCTCATCATTGACGCCGTCAAGCGGCGTGTGATTGATGTGGAAAAGAACCGCGACATGGCAAGCATAGAGACGTTTTGCGGCAAGCTGGCCGCGAAGGGCGGCAAGCCTGAGGATATCGAGACGGTGACGAGCGATATGTCAAAGACATTCCTGCCCGCTATCGCCAAGTTCTTTCCCAACGCGGGAAACATCATGGACAAGTTCCATGTGAAGAAGGTGCGGATGGACGCACTGGAGGATGTACGTAAAGCCGAGCAAAAGACTGTTGCAGGCAAGAAGAGCCTCTTCCGTGGCCGCCGCCTTGTTGATGATCCCCAAACGCAAACTCAGCGCAGAGCAAGCGGAAACGCTTGCGAATATGTCCAAACGGTATCCAAGTACGGGACGGGCATACCGCATGGTCGCGGGGCTTGATGACCTCTATGCCAGCCGTAATATGCTTGAAGCGGAAGCGGCCTTTGACAGCCTCTATTCTTGGATGCGCCGTTGCCGCCTCGCCCCCATGAAATCCGCCGCATTGACACTGAAACGCCACAAAGACAACATCCTCGCTTATTTCAAGGAACGTTTGACCAACGCCATATGTGAAGGAATCAACAGCCTAGTGCAAGCAGCCAAACGAAAAGCCCGGGGCTACCATACATTTGAGGGGTACGCAACGATGATTTATCTTGTCGCCGGAAAGCTACAACTGGCCGCCCCTGTCCCGTTCTGAATATGCCCTTTCAACGAAAATGGGAGTAGAGCCAAAATTAGTTTCCCAACCATTATGAGCCATAATATCATCATCCCGAAAAGGCAGACAGCGGCCATCTGCAACTAGGGTCCGTTCATCCTCCGGAGCCTATTATCATGACAAATAGAATGAATCCAGCAAACATCACATCCGGTGCTACCGTAGCAGATATTTTGCTATTCTCTTGTTTTTCGTTTTGCTCTATGAAGGCAATATGGTGTAATTCCACCCTTGACTAACGGGGGGCATTACAGCGCCTAGACCCCGACAATCCGAGAAGTGCAAAGCAAGAGTGGTTTAGTGAGTCCGTTTTTTCTGAATTTGATAAGTGTTATACACACAAATAATAATTGCAGTAGTGAAATACTGCGGTAGGAGGCAATATGATGGTTTGGGCAACTGAAATTCCTTTGCGGGAGGAAAGTACGGTAGAAGGCGTCCTTGAACTTGCGAAGTGTTGGTTGGCTGGAAGTCCTCACTCACAATGGGCTGCGAGTCAAATCCCATTTCCGAGCGTTGGAAAAATGGAATCTGTTTCGATAAACGATGAGACCGTGTGTGTGGCGCGTGCAGAAAATGACACGGGTTCGTGGGGCGGTTTACAATATATCAAGATTGAGGATGGTGCCACCAAGTGGACAACCGAAATCGTTACATTTCAACATAAACTCGGAGTGCTTGTATCAATCCAAATACACTGCGATTTGCCTGGCGCATCGCCTGAAATCCCGAAGCCTAAAAAACCGTATTTTATTCGTCAGATTCTGGCGAAGTATGGTGGTGGACGTGATGCAGGAATACCAGTACACGACAAGCCGTTGATATTAAAGGAAGCAAATGTTGACCTCGCTGCGCAGATTGTAAGAGGAGAATTGAAGAACCACTTGCCCATCATTTACGTTAGTTCAACGTGGAAGAATAAGTCCGCAATCAATGCGGTAACCTTGGCTCAATGGGCGGGCGGTCTTGCTCATGTGGTGGTTGAGCCTTCCCGTGCATTCTCTTTCGCACTTGCCCGCAATACGGATCGCCAAAATGTTTATGGTGGTGCTATCGGAATTTACTGGCCAAACAGCAACAGGGTGCGGGAGCTTAGGCCGGAAAATTACTCTTCTCCGAGAAATTTGGCTACCGCCACTGAAGATTTAGTGCGCCGCGCACTATTAAATCGCCTTCCAACAAGCGAATGTACTTGGGGTTATCTTCAAGAATTACTGTCCAGCCAGCGCATTGCTGACCTAAAAGCATCAGGCTCTCGCGAAATTGAAGAATATACTCAGGCTTTCGATGATGACAGTAGTACAAAACAGCAACGCATTGAGAAACTTGAACACGAAGTGCGCCGCCTCAAGGGTGAACTTCAACGCGCTGAGGCTAAGGCGACGGATGCGCAAAGCGGAATCATCAAAGCCGGGAAGGAACAACCCTTCTATTCTGGAGAAATTCGCGACGTCATATTAAAAGCCATTGAATTCGGCAAGGCACAGCTTTCCCCTGATGGACGCTGTCGCCACATAATAGATGATATCCTCAAGGCGAACCACATGACCAAGGAGGGAGCTGATCTGCACGGTGAAATTAAGCGCATTCTTACCACCTGTGAAAAATTGGGGAGGGAACAGCAGAAAAGTATTGAACAGCTTGGATTTTCATTCAACAAGACGGGTAAGCATATTAAGGCTATTTATCATGATGATCCAAGATATTCATTTACAATGCCAAAAACACCTAGCGATTGGCGCGGCATGAAAAATCAAGCATCTGATATTGTAAGTAAGTTATTTCATTAACTGGGCTACCCAGGGACGAGAGGTCTGCTGGTTTGATAATTCACACTTCCTGCGGCACGGCCTTGGCCTTCGGCGGACCCTTCACAAACTGAAAAGCTCGCCGACGTTGATGTCTGGCAGTACGCCGATTTCTTTAAAATCGATGTTTTTGATATTCAGGGCCGTGCGGAAGGCGCGGAGATCCAGCGCCGTTTTTGCAATCGAATCGCCGCCGCTTCATACCTCCCCCACCCGTAACCGGGCGGCCTTTTCCGCGTTTACTGAAGGGCGTGGAAGAGGGCCAGCAGGGTGTAGGATGTCACCAAGGCCGGGTTGGCTTCCCACCAGCGGTTGTTTTCATTCACCCAGAAGCCGTCCTCGTGCTGGAGCTCCAGCAGGCGGCGGATGACTTCCTGGCGCCAGACCACGTTGCGGCCATCCGGAAGCTCGATCATGTCATCTCCGAAGGCGGCCAGGCTTTTGGTGAGGATGTTGAAGAAATAATAGAGGCCTTCCTCCCCCATGCCTGGATTTTCGTCCAGTGTCCAGTGGCGGGTGGCCCAGTTCCGGGCGGCCTGCACGCGTTCATCCGCCTTGTCCACGTTGGCGTAGATGAGGGAAAGTAGCCCGGCATAGGTCATGCTACCGTAGGAGCGGAGCTTCACCTGATCGTCCTTCACACTGGCCGGGCCGGCGCTGGGGGTATAGACGAATCCGCCCAGATCCTCTTCGGAATCGCTCACCCAGGAATTGGTGTTCACGCTTGGGAGATTTTGCACCTGCGACAGAAACGCCTGTACGGCCTCCCAGTCCAGATCCGCTTTGGCATTGCCCGCCGCCCGCAGGTCTTCCACTTCCTCCGTCAGGCGCATGGCGTCGTATACCATGAAGGAATTGGACAAATCGGCATATTCCCGTTCCTGCTCTAGGTCGTATCCAATGCCGCCGCGGTATTTGCCGGGGGTGAGATATTGCGTTTTCGTCAAATAGGTCCGGAGGTTTTGAATGACCGGAAGCAACTCCGGCCGATTGAGCGAAAACAGGGCGCTCAGACAGACGGCGCTGTTATAGTTCGCCAGTCCGCCACCGCGGCGGTGGATGGACGGCTTGCGCCAGATGGAGCCAT
>JAISGX010000138.1 GCA_031262805.1 Verrucomicrobiota bacterium
GTGGCCGAAGCCGACGAGGAGGCCCCCGGCGGCTTCCTTGCAGATCGCACCACCCATACCAACGCGCCGCGCACCATGCTCACCCTTTCTGCGTGCGGGCCATCCGGTGCGGCGGGTAATCTGGTTTTGAGCTGGGATTCTTCGGTCGTGAATATGTACACCACCCCAACGGGCGGAACCGCCTTGGAGCAGTTCATCAAGCCATTCAGCGGGTTCAATGGAACGAATCTCTATGTCGAAGGTATCGCCCCCGGTAGCAATACCCTTTCATGGGCGTATTCCGGACAGTCCGATTGCGTGGATGTCATCAAAGCAACCGTCCTTAAGGTGGACATGACGGCGCACCGTCCGACAACCGAATTGTTCGCCTACGGGAGCCCATTCCAACGGACTGCCGTTCCCGATGACAAAGAGGAGAGTCCAGGAGCCGGAATCCGGGTAAACGGCGATAGCGAAAGTGGAGCCAACGAGAACGACCTGATAGAGGTTCAACTCAATGTTGCGCCGTTTCCCATTCCATCGGGGCTGACCTACGTTCTCAAGCGGAACAACTCGAATATCAAGGTATGGGACAACCAAGCGATGGGCACGGCGTTACTCGTTTCCGACACGGAAGCGATGATCACGATAACCAGTTCACCCATGTCGGTTTGGGTTGAAAATTCAAGCGGTGGCAGTGCTGACCTTGAGCTGATCGCCTGCTCAGAAACGACAAATGTCTGCTCCGACAAGATACATTTCTATCCGTTCTCAAGCGTGGTCATTGTGTTGGGTGGCGAGAATCAAGGACCTACCGATCCGGCGGCTGCAACCCATGGGACATTCCAGCTTGCCATCGATCTGTACGATCTAGGGTACGACGTGCATATGTACGACGAAGATGTTGTCGTGGATGAGACAGATGGTGGAATTGCTTTTGCTGAAGTCCAAAATGCTGTTCAGAACAGAAACGTTACTCAAATCGCGATTCTTGGATACAGTCATGGAGGTGGGTCGGCACATGATCTCGCCGAAAATCTAAACAACAATGGACGCACAACGGCATTCACGGCGTATATCGATGCAGTAGCTCAGCCTGACGTTAATCCTGCACAGGAAAACAGGAGGCCGCCGGGCACCGCCTTTCTTGTGAATTACTATCAGGAAAACGGAGCTTTTGAGCTGGGTGGTGGGCCTGTCCCCGACGCGAACTTTGAATTGGACGTTACGACAACAGGCTGGGGTGCTGCGTTGGATCATTACAATGTGGATGACCACCAGAACGTCAGGAATGGTGTTCGAGACCAGCTGTTCGGTCATGTTAACCCTTAACGATGAAGGTGGTTGAAATGAACTTTATATGGAATGTCAGAATGACAAGATGTCTGCTAGCGTTGCTCTTTATGTGTGCTTTCCAATCAGGCGGTATCGTTGTTGCAGGTGAAGAACCAGCTCTTGAGCCGGAAGCAGATTTGCAGACTCAAATTGCCCAGACTGTTTCTGTTTTGCTCAAATACTGGGAAGGACAGGCAACAGAAGCAGATGTCTCTGCGTCACTCAAAGATCTAAAAAGCAGTCGTCCCAATCCTTCCGATATCCTCCCGCAACTTGTTCTATACCGGGCAAGGATCATCGGGGATGAGAAGAAATATGGGGCAACAACAATCATCAGTCATTCAGTGTATGAGAAAATATCCGATACTGAGATACTGAATGCGTTGGTGCCTCTCTTGGAGGAGAAAGACCCTGTGGTTCGTAAAGAAGCACAGGATGTCATAGCCGGTATCCCTAGCAGGAATGGCGATATAAAGGGAGCCTACTATCAGTCATTTGAAGCCTACTTGAAGGCAACAAAAGACAGTCCGTCTGAAGCACTCGTTAAATACATGTATCAACGTAAACCCGATGCGGCACTGTCCAGTATGGCAAGCGTGTATCTCGACAAGAGCGAAGCAAAGAACATGGTCGATCAGGTCGAGGCCGGAGACGAAGCCCAAGCGGTGGATCGTCTTTCCAAACGTCCTGAGTGGTGGGCAAAACTCTACGTTGCCGAGAAGATGAAACAGAATCCGAAGCTACGCGATTTTCAGTTGATCGATCGGCTGGAGAAAAGCAAGAACCCGTTAGTCGCCGCGCCCATTCAGGAAGTCGAGGACGAGAAGAAATAGTGAATCACCAACGGCCCCGCTGATGCGGTGTACTGCAGGAGTCGTTATATGAAAATGGGTCAAGATAACATAAGCGCATTGAAAGTATGCTATAATGCGCTATCGTCTATGATTACATCGCCTCACCACAGGGTAGCGGATCAATTCCTGCTGGTCATTCTTTAGCAAGTCCCGCGCAACGCTATCACTCAGGTCCACTAAGAAGGAGTACACCATCAAAACAAATTGTCATCGGTTCGCTTATACAATTGTTTGTCTGCTGTTCAATGGGAGAATCACATCCAATGGAGTATCTTGTTGACCACGGGACGAGAGAACAACTTGGAGACAAGTGGCAAATCGCGACAAACTTACTTAGCCAAGAGCGAATAAGCATTAAAACGAATGAGCTTAATCAACGGCTATCAGGCATCGAAAGTCAAGTTGCCAGTGGTAATATGCTTCCCGAAGTTGCTACGATCATTAGGGATAACATAAATCTACAAAAACGATTTTTGAATAGTCGGCATATTATTATCAATAATGAGCTGGTCACAATTCCGCATTCATCTGATGAGGCTTTTGATAATGAGCAAGAAGGAATAGTTATCAGTAATGTATTAAGTGCAACAGCCATAAGCATTCAAGATGGGGCCAAAGTTGTCGTTGAATCCAATGATGAGCATTATGTTGTGATAATTGAGTGTATATTGCCAGAGAGAGCAAGAGGCCTAGACTATGCCGCTAAGGTATTTGTTGACAAAGTTACGGGCGAGATATCAAATCAGATACTTGCGCCATGAAAACAATGCACTACCGTCCTATAGGAACTGTGCGGGGATAAAGAAAAGGCTGGTTTGAAGTCCCTACATTTTGTCCCTCCGCAAAGGATGAAAAAGTTCCACAAACCAGCCAAGAAGTCTTGGCCTACAAGACTTCTGTACCAGATTTGCAACCTAATTCCGCCGTTGATGGCGCCCAGTCTGGCGCGGCAACATGGGGTGGAGCGCAAGAGCCGAACGTTCAGCCCATGGGCCACGTGGTCAGCCTTCCGGCTCTTCGCCGCCGCGCTGGCGCGCCAGGCCCGAACAGGCCTGCTTCCCGGGGGGGCACGGGACAGCAATTCCGTCGATGCAACGGAGAAAGGTCCCTGACCGACCCGCACCCAAATCACATCCCCAAACCTTCGGACAAAAATGCCAGCCATTCAGCCGTTTTTGTCCTTATGGGACGGTAGTAAATGGAAATGGAGATTCCGCTTGCGTTTTCATGGCGGATGGGGTCAAATGCGCCCTTGCTTTGTGCGGAGCAATTCCGCCGAACCTGTCCGCCGGCCCTTCAGTGGGTTTTCGGCCGCGGACCCGGAAAAATGAAAACCCGTGGTCATCAACCTCTCAAGAGTCATATGGCTAAGAAAAAGAAACCGGTCATCGAAATGGACGCCGAGCGCGCCAAGATGATGGCCATGTATGAAGAAACTTTGCGCGAATTCAACGAAGGCGCAATTGTCAAAGGCACCGTGGTGGAGATCCGCTCCCAGGAAGTGCTGGTTAATATCGGATATAAATCGGAAGGCGTGTTGCAGGCTTCCGAATTCAAGGATTTGAGCGAAGTTCAGATTGGCGATGAAGTGGATGTGCTGCTGGTGCGCCTGGAAGACGAAAACGGCATGGTGGTGCTGAGCAAGTCACGCGCCGAGCAGCAGCAGAACTGGGACAATGTGCTGGTCTCCTGCGAAGAGGGCGCCATCGTGAC
Source organism: Verrucomicrobiota bacterium (assembly GCA_031262805.1). GTDB lineage: Bacteria > Verrucomicrobiota > Kiritimatiellia > CAIQIC01 > Lenti-01 > JAISGX01. The sequence goes on from JAISGX010000138.1 coordinate 3,882, forward strand.
CGGCCTGGTGAAGGGCAAGGTCAAAGGCGGCCTGCTGGTGGATGTGGGTGTGGATGCCTTCCTGCCGGGTTCGCAGATTGATGTGGTGCCGGTGCGCAATCTGGATGAATTCCTCGGCCAGAGCTTGGAGTGCAAGGTCATCAAGATCAACAAGGAGCGCCGCAACATCGTGCTGTCGCGCCGCGATTTGATTGAAGAGATGCGCCGCGGCCAGAAGAAGAAGTTGCTGGCGGAAATCCAGCCTGGCCAGAGCCGTATGGGTGTGGTCAAGAACATCACCGATTTCGGTGCGTTCGTGGATTTGAACGGCATGGATGGGCTGCTACATATCACGGATATGAGCTGGGGCCGCATCAACCATCCGAGCGAGGTGGTTCAGGTGGGGCAGCAGCTGGAAGTGTACGTGCTGGACGTCAATCAGGAGAAGGAGCGTATTTCCCTAGGGTTGAAGCAGAAGCTACAGAACCCGTGGGAAGAGATCGAAATGAAGTATCCCAAGGGCACCCGCATCCGCGGCAAGGTGGTGAACTTGGTGCCGTACGGCGCCTTCATCCAGTTGGAAGAAGGGGTTGAAGGCTTGGTGCATGTGAGCGAAATTTCGTGGACAAAACGCGTGGCCCGTGCCTCCGACGTCTTGAATGTCGGCGACGAGGTTGAGGCGGTGGTCTTGAGCGTGAACAAGGAGGAGCAGAAGATTTCCTTGGGCATTCGCCAGACGGAAGCGAATCCGTGGGACGATGTGCTCGGCAAATACCCGATTGGCAGTCGCGTGAAGGGCAAGGTCCGCAACTTCACCAACTATGGCGCCTTCATCGAACTGGAAGAGGGCGTGGACGGCATGATCCACGTGTCCGATATGAGCTGGGTGCGCAAGATCAACCATCCGAGCGAAGTGCTGAAAAAGGGCGAGGAAGTCGAAGCGATCGTGCTGGAGGTTTCCCCCGAAAACCAACGCATTTCCTTGGGCCTCAAGCAGGCGCAGGAGGATCCGTGGACGGGCATTTCAAACCGGTACCGCATTGGTCAGCTCATCAAGGGCAAGATCAGCAAGCTGGCCAGCTTCGGCGCGTTCGTCGAACTGGAAGAGGGCGTGGACGGACTCGTGCACATCAGCCAGATCAGCGACGACCATGTCGGCAAGATCCGCGATGTGCTACAGCCGGGCCAGGATGTCGAGGCGCGCGTGATCAAGATTGATCCGATCGACCGGCGCATCGGGCTGAGCATCAAGGCGGCGAAGCTGTCCGAAGACGAGTTCCAGGTGGATGACAGCATGCTGGAAGGCCTGCGACCGGGTGAAGATCTGGTGGATCTGGCCGGCGCTTTCGATGCGGCGTTGAGCTCGTCCGAGGAATGGTCGCCGGGCGCGTCCCGCGAAGAGCCGAAGAGCGAAGGCTAATTCGCCCGACGCGGCGCGGCCAATGCCGCGCCGCGTTTTTTATCCCCTTGTTGCATGGTTCCCAAATTGAATCGAGTGTCCCATGATTGATCTGCATTGCCATTCCACCTTTTCTGATGGTTCCTTTTCCCCCGAGGAGCTGGCCCGCATGGCGGTGGAGGCGGGGGTGTCGGCGTTGGCGCTGACGGACCACGACACCATGGCCGGGTTGCCGCGCTTTTTGGCGGCGGCGGAAGGGAAAGGGTTTCGCGCTGTGCCGGGTGTGGAGCTGAGCGTGAATTGGACGCCGGGGGGCGTGATGCACATGCTGGGGTATTGGATGGAGATGGAGAATCCGGAGCTGGTCCGCCAGTTGGCATGGATTCGGGACGGCCGTGAGATGCGCAACCGGGAAATCTTAGAGAAGTTGAATGCGCTTGGGCTGAGCATGACGTGGGAGGAAGTGAAGGCGAAGGCGGGCGAGGATGTGGTGGGGCGTCCGCATTTCGCCCAAGTGATGCTGGAGCGCGGCTATGCCAAGGACAAGAATGAAGCATTCGACAAATGGCTGGGTGATGGCAAGCCGGGTTATGCTGACCGCCCCCGATTGACGGCGGAGGATGCCGTCGAGCTGATTTGCCGTGCGGGCGGGGTGGCGGTTTTGGCGCATCCCTTCACCCTTCACTTGGGAAAGGAGGCGCAGGAGGCGTTGTGGAACCGCTTGGCGGAGGTGGGGTTGTCCGGAGTGGAGTGTTATTATTCCGAGCATTCATCGGATTTGACGGCAGATTATCTGGAGATTGCCCGCCGGGTGGGATTGGTGCCGACGGGCGGGAGCGATTTCCATGGGGAGGTTTCGCCGGGCATTCGGTTGGGCACCGGCTTCGGCGGCTTGAATGTACCCGACGAGGTTCTGGTGGAGCTGGAGGCGCGCCGTCCGGCATAGGCCATTTCGGTGTGGACGGAAAACGAGACGGGTTCCTGCCTCGTTTTTTATGCCCTGTTCGATCGATGTTCGTATTTCGCTTTTTTCCGCATTTCCAGCCAAACGCCGCTGAAGAAAAGAAAAAGCACCACGCCGGCGATGGCGGCGCCGATCCAGCCGAGCATAGAGAGGGCGGTCAGGATGATACCGGCGATCAGGACACCGAGAAAAATGGACAACATGCTGTGGGCGAAGCGCATGCCCAGCAGCCAGCCGGCCATGGAGCCGGTCCAGGCGCCGGTGGCGGGCAGGGGAATGGCGACAAAGACCGTGAGGCCGAGGGTCTCATATTTTTCAATGTCGGCGGTTTTGCGGCGGGTACGGGCGAACAGCCATTCAAAGAATTTTTTGCCGATGGGGATTTTCATAAGCAGTCGGGAAACCGGGCCGAGCAGAAGCAGGATGAAGGGGACGGGGATCATGTTGCCGAGGACGGCCAGAGCGTAGATTCGTGCGGCTCTCGCCCAGTCGTCTCTGCCGAAGCGGGTGGCTTTGTCGGTGTCGGGCAACAGGAGATGGCCGACGGGAATGGCCCCGCGTAGCTCCACGATGGGCAGCATGGAAATGACGAGGATGGTCATGTTTTCGGACACGTTTTTTCCCCGAAGCTTTTCGGCAATTTTTGCGCCGGTGCCGGGGTGATGAGCTTTCGTGGTGTTTTCCGCCCCGGCATAGGCGGTGCTGGCGGGTTCACCCCATGTGGTCTCCACCGGCGGTTGCCCCCGAACGGGCAGACCTTCCAGGCACAGAAAAAGGAAAAACAGGAAGAGAAGACGGTGTGCGGACATATCAAACCTTTCGCATAAAACCGGGAAAGAGGGGGTCATCCCGGCAGGAGGTTGCGTTTTTTGATTTTCCTGAAGCGGTGGAGCATTCGGAAAAAACGGTAGGTATCGGTGAGGGGGTTGACTTTGCTTTGTTCATCCCCATAGATGGTTTGGATGGGGACGGCCCCGATTTTACGGCCTTGAAGGGCGAGGTGGAGGAGGATTTCGGATTCGGCGGCGTACCGGTCTGATCCGCGGATGAGAAGGTTTTCGGGAAAGGCGCAACGGTGGTACAGCCGGAACCCGCACTGGGTGTCGGGCACATACTGGCCCATCACGCGGGAGAGCAGGTAGGACATGAAACGGTTCACAAAGCGGCGCAGGGGGGGCATGTCGGCGAGGTTGCCCATGCGGTTGCCGACGAGGACGGGGCAATGGGTTCGCTCATAGGCTTGGAAAAAGGCGGGAATGTCGGAGGGAGCGTGCTGTCCGTCGGCATCGAGGGTGAGGACCAGTTCATAGCCGTTGTCCCGGGCATAGTTGAAGCCGGTCTGCAATCCGGCCCCTTTGCCTTGGTTGCGCACATGGGTGAGGACAATGGCGCCGGCTTCTTCCGCGACTTTTGAGGTGGCGTCGGGAGAGCCGTCGTCGATCACGACGGCGACGGGGCAGTAGTCCAGCACCTCCCGGACCACCGGGCCAATCCGCTTTTCCTCGTTGTAGGCGGGAATCAACGCACATACATTCAAAGGGGGGTTCGTCATACGGTTCAAGGCGTCAATAGGCGTTTTTATGATTGAAAAAGGTTTGGATTAAAATCTTGAGGTCGAAGGAAAGGGACCAGTTTTCGAGGTAGTACAAGTCGTGCTGGATGCGGTCGTGGATGGAGGTGTTTCCCCGCAGGCCGTTGATTTGTGCCCAGCCGGTCATGCCGGGCCGGGAAATGTGGCGGGTCATGTAGTGCCCAACGTCGTTTTTGAATTGGGCGACAAAATGGGGGCGTTCCGGCCTGGGGCCGACAAGGGACATATCGCCTTTGAAGACGTTCCAGAACTGCGGGAGTTCGTCGAGGTTCCACTTGCGCAAAAAGCCGCCGATGCCGGTCCGGCGCTCGTCGTCCGGCGTGGTCCACACGGGGCCGGTGTCGGCTTCGGCGTTGACGGGCATGGTGCGCAGTTTGTAGATGGTGAAGGCTTCGCCGGCATAGCCGCAACGTTCTTGGCGGTAAAATACGGGACCGGGGGAGGAGCGTTTGATGAGGGGCGCCGCCACCAGGATGACGGGGGCGGACAGAATCAGCCCCAGCATGGAGCCGGCGATGTCCTCCACCCGTTTCAGGAGGCGGTTCCAAAAGGCGTCTAGGGGCCAGGGCGCCATGCCAAGGAGAGGGATGTCGTCCACATGGTTGACGCGGACGCGAGTGGTGAGCATGCCGTACAGATCGGGCACCATACGGAAGGGAATGAGGTTCCGCTCGCAGTGGAGGATGATCTGGGACATGCGTTCTCGGGAAACATTGGCGTCAGCCAGGATGACTTCATCGATCTGTTCGTCGTTCACCACGCGTTCCAGATCCGCCATGTGGCCTTTGATGAACTCCGGCGCGATGGAGGGGGAAGGGGGGATGGCCGTCCCGTCGGGCTCGCATGGTAGCAGGTAGCCGCCCAGCCGGGAACGGAGGCGGGGCTCTTTTTCTAGGGCGTAGCGTACACGGGCGGCGAGGTCGCTCACACCGATGATCAGAATGCGCCGGAGCGGTGCGGTGCGCCGGGCCCAATGGAGTTCGATGCGGAAGAGGATGAAGCGCTCCGCAGTGATCAACAGCAGGATGATGATGAAGGCGATGAGGGCGACGGTACGGGAATACGGTGGCCAATCTTCCACCCGGACGATGAAGGAGAGGGCCAGCGCGGTGGCCATGGTGATGGAGGTGCCGCGGACAATTTTCGGAAACTTGTCGCCGAACGGGCCGAGTTGGGGCCGGATATAGAGCCCAACGAGGCAGAAGACGAGCACGAGGAGGAGGACGAGGACAATGGCGGCGGCGATGTA
>JAISGX010000139.1 GCA_031262805.1 Verrucomicrobiota bacterium
GAGGGCTGGACAAGCACGCCGAATACGTTCAGCCAGCGATAGGCTCCATAAATCCGGGTTCCAATGAACAACACCAGCACCAGCAGGATGACGGCCGCCAAATATCCCCACCACGCATACCGGATCCAGATGTGGTAATCCAGCAACATCAGGACCAGGGCGGCCATCCCCCCAAGAAGCACCCAACCGATTTGTTTATCGAACCATGCTCCGACAATGCCTGTTTCCTCACCGCGCCAGGAGGCGCTGTAGATAAACGTCAGGCCGACGGCAAGCAGGCCGAGGACAGCGGCAAGCGCAAGCCAATCCTGGGAAATGAACAACCGCCATCCGGAACGCAGGGCTACCTTCATCCTGCCCCCTCTCCACCAGCAGCCGAACTGGCATGCGAGGGGCCGGAATTCTGTTCATCCTCCGTAAAAATCCGGTTCAGCAGTTCACGGACTCGCGGAGCGGCAGTCACTCCGCCGCTGATGCCGTCTTCCACCAGCAGGGCCACGGCATAGCGCGGTTCTTCAAAGGGAGCGAAGGCAATCATCCATGTCATTTTCTTGCCGGCGCCCTTGATGCCATATTCCGCCGTCCCGGTTTTGGCGGCCACGGCCACATAGGGAAGCGCGGCACGCCGCCCGGACCCATCCGGCGAATTCACCACGTCTCGCATGCCATCGCGCACCACACGGATATGCTCGGGTTGCCAGGCGGGTCCATTTTCTGCGGGCACGGGGGCAATGGAGGTCGACGTTCCATCTGGCCCGATGACCTGCTGAATGAGGCGCGGCCGCCACAAAGTTCCGCCATTGGCTAGTGCGGCGGTGTACAGACCCAACTGCAGCGGAGTGACCAGCAAGGCGCCCTGACCGATGGACAAATTACATGTGTCGCCATCGCGCCAGCTGTCGCCTCGTGCGGTGCGCTTCCATGCGTTATCGGGAACCAGCCCGGGGCGTTCGAAATCCAAGCTGATGCCGGTCCGCCGTCCGAACCCACATTCCCGGGCCATAGCCTGCACAACTTCCGGCCCGCAGGCAAGTGCGGCATGGAAGAGATAAACGTTGCAGGAATAACGGATGGCGGCCTGCAAGTCCAAACTGCCATGCCCCCAGTGCTGCCAACAACGAAAACGGGCCGCGCCCAAATCAAAATATCCCGGACAGACAAACCGGGTGGATGCACGAATTTTTCCACTTTCCAGCGCAGCCAGCAGGGTCAAGGGTTTGAAGGTGCTACCGGGCGCATATTCGCCGCCTGTCGCCCGGTTGTACAAGGGACGGTTCTCGTCCTGCAGGAGCCGGTTCCAAACCCTGGTGGTGACGGAGGGAATGAAGTCATTCGGGCTGTAGCCGGGGGTGCTGGCGAGCGCAAGGACATCACCGTTGCGCGGATCAATGATCACCACGGCACCACGTTCCCCGGCAATACTGGCCTCGGCCGCCCGCTGGATGCCGCTGTGGATGGACAAAACCACATCGCTGCCCTGCCCCGGCATTCGGCGCGAAACTTCGTCGAATTTGAAGCCGGCCACATCCACCTGAATTTCCAGTTTGCCGCCGGCATTGGCGCGGAGAATGCCGTCCAAGCGTTTTTCCACACCCGCCTTGCCGACCATTTCAGGCAGATAATAATGGAATTTTTCCGAAGCTTCCTCCCCTGATTCCGACATCTGAGTGATGTCCGCCCGTCCCACATATCCCAGCAGGTGGCAGGCGGATGTTCCGTTCGGATAAATCCGGACCGGTTCCACCGTAAGGGAGGCGCCGGGGAAGTGCGATTCGTGCTCCATGAAGCGAGCCACGGCGGCTTCGTCCAGATCCCGCCAGGCCACTAGGGGAAGTGGCGTCCGCCGGTTCAAATGCGCACGGACATCCTTGGCCTCCAACTGCCGCGGACGGTCCATCGTTTCCGCCAACCGGTCCAACATGTCCATCACGTGATCCACCGTGCGCTGGATGCCGCCCGAACGGCGCAATTCCTCCAGATAGAGGGAGACGCAATAACTGGGCCGGTTATCGGCCAAGGCCTTTCCTTCCCGGTCCAGAATCCGCCCACGGATACCCGGCAGGCGAACGCTGCGCAAGCTTTGCCGCGCCAAACGGCGCTGGTATTCCATTCCCTGCGCCACCTGAAGGTTCCATAGGCGAAAAATCAGCACGCCGAAGAGAACCATCATGGCCAGCCACAGGAAGGAAAGGCGCCAGATATGGATTTTCGCATTGGAACGTCGGCGAGCCATCAGTCTCGATCCTCCCAGGTTCCCAGCAAGCGCTCGGAAGAACGCATGCCCCAGAACCATACCGGAATCAACACCGCCCCCAGCATGGTCGATCCGGCCATCCGCCACGCAATATCATTTCCAGAGAACAGGATCAGCTGCTTGGATCGGAGCAGCAGAGCCATGGTACCAGTGGTGGTGGCGGCGCACAGAGCGCCGAAACACATCGTGGTCCGTACTTTATCGGTATAAAAATCCACCCGCAGCAGAATGGCTAGGCTACCGGCCGCCAGAAAGGCGCAGGCGGAACTGCCTAGGGGAGCCAAACTCAACGAGTCCTCCAGAATGCCGGCCAAAATGGCGGCGGCCATGAAGTAGCGGGGTTTCTTGTTCAACGCGGTGTAGAGCACCACGCCGAGAAGGAAGGGAAACATTGGTTGCCCCATATGGCGCCATGCCGGCACCAGCACCTGCAGGGTGCCGCCGACTAGGAGCCAGAACAACAACATCAACACCGTCATGGCAGCTCCTCTTCGGAGAATTCCAGCACATCCACGGGATATGCCTCTCCCTCTTCCCAATCAAACGCCTGAACAGGTGCCGCCGTGACGGCCAGGTCGTCGGTGGTGGCGGAAACGAAGGCATATTCCAATTCACCCAGGTTGGCAGCGGAAGTCACCCACGCCACTTGATAGAGACCGGATTCCACCGGTTCGACCCGGCTGACATGCCCGACTAGCAACCCTTTTGGGAACAGGCCGCCCATTCCGGCGGTGACCACTTCGTCCCCTTCCCGGATATCCGCAGAGGTGGAGAGGTACTCAATTCGGCAAACCGGCTGTTCGCCGGTTTTGGCCCCTGTTCCTTCCGCCACACCGAAGACATCGGAACGGGTCAGCCGGACGGAGACCTTGCATGCGGGATCGGACAGCAAGAGCACATCTGCTGTACGCTGGGAGAGAGAAACCGTGCGGCCGATCAACCCATCCGTGGTGATCACCGCCCGACCATCCGCCACGCCAGAGGTTTTTCCTTTGTTCAAGCGGATCGTGGCCCACCAGCCGGTGCTGTCCCGGCCGATGACTTCGCAGGGAATCAAGTGGCGGCTCATGGGACGTTCCACAAAGCCCAGTTGTTCACGCAGGAGCTGGTTCTCGCGCTCCAGATCGTGGGTCATACGCATTTCACCCCGAAGATAGACAATTTCTTCAGAGAGCGCCCGGTTTTCCAATGCAAGATCCCCAATGCCTCGAATGTAACGGAAGATCTCCCGAAGTTCACGGACGCCGCCGCGGAGGACACCCTGCAACGGGCTGACCCCATCGCGAACAACGCCTTTGACGCGTGATGAGGCCGCATCAGGCAAATTCATCATCACCAGCACGACCAATCCGATCGCGCACAGCGCTATCCATCTACGATCCTTCATAAGTTTTCCGGTTCACCTTCACACACTCCACCGGAAATGAAGACAACGAGAACGTTCACACCCCACCGGGGTGACCGTCTATGAGCCGGATGAAACTTTGCGGAGGAAATTCAATTCGTGCAGCACCACGCCCGTCCCTTCCGCCACGGCACTCAGCGGATCTTCCGCCACGTGCACCGGCAGACCGGTTTGCTCGGCAATCAGCTTGTCCAAGCCGCGCAACTGCGAGGTTCCGCCGGCCAGCACAATGCCGCGGTCCACGAGGTCGGATGACAATTCCGGCGGACAGCGTTCCAGCGTGATGCGGATGGCTTCCACAATGGCGGAAACCGGTTCCTGCAAAGCTTCACGAATTTCCTCAGAGGTAATTG
>JAISGX010000009.1 GCA_031262805.1 Verrucomicrobiota bacterium
CCCATTTTCGTCTTAGCTGAGCAGAACACCGCCACCGGCTTGGTTTGTCGCAACAGTTCGCTCATTTCATCCGGCGGGCTTAGGAAATCCACGGGCACCACCACTCCGTGGTTCCGCCACACGGAATACAGCGCGGAGATCCACTCCGGGCGGTTTTCAGAAAAAATCATGATCCGTTCGCCGGGACGGGCGAAGTACAAAGTGGCCAGCGCCGCAGAATGCGCCAGCAAGTCCGGATACGAAATTTTCATATCCTTCCAATAGACGGCTGTTTTTTCAATGGGGCGCAACAGTTGGAACGCCGAATGGGCAGATGTGATCACACCGTCATTCTATTCACCTACCGCGCAAAATACAATCGGGATTTTACAAAAGGAAGGGACATGGGGTGTGCAACGGAAAGGGAAGCGTCCGTCTGGGCCCGGCGAGGGGCAGGGGGGAACGGGGCCGTGTGGAGGACGGAAGGCGCAAGCCGCACCGCCGCCCTGCGCGGCGCCGGGACAACAAAAAGATTGCGTCACCGCCGGTCTTTCACTAGATTCTTTCGCGATTTGGCAAGACCCGGGCTTTTCGACATGGTTTGGCCGCGCCCGGGGCGGCAACACAAGCAATACAATAAGGATTAGATATGGCAGTCAAGATTCGTCTTCGTAGAATGGGCGCAAACAAGAAACCCTTTTTCCGGATCGTCGCCGCGGATGTTCGTAGCGCCAACACCGGCAATGCAATTGAAGAACTGGGTTGGTATGAGCCCGGCAAGAAGGACAACAACTTCAAACTGGATGTGGCCCGTACGGAACAATGGATCGCCAAAGGCGCCCAGCCCAGTGAAACCGTTGCCGCGTTGTTGAAGAAAAGCCGCAAAACCGCCACGGCCGCCGAATAAATCGGTGAGAACGTGGGTTCTCCCTCTTCCTCCCTCCTGAACTTCGTTTTCTCCCTCAAGGATTCCCATGAAAGAACTGATTGAATATATTGCCAAAACCCTGGTGGATCATCCAGAAGACCTCCGTCTGACTGAAATTGAAGGTGCGCGCACCATCGTGTTCGAACTTCGTTGCCATCCGGAGGATGTGGGTAAAGTGATCGGCAAAAGCGGAAAGACCGTCGGCGCCATCCGTACGCTTTTGAGCACGGTGGCGGCCCGTCAAAACCGCCGCGCAATGCTGGAAGTGGTGGAATAGCGGTTTCACCATGGCGGCCGCCCCGCTGCAAATTGAGATTATCACGATTTTCCCCCGGATGCTGGATGGCATACTGGGGGAAAGTATTTTAAGGCGTGCCCAGGAAGCCGGCCTAGTCCAAGTACGGTGCATCAATCTTCGTGATTTTGCCGAAGGGGCCCATTTGACCACGGATGACCGGCCGTATGGTGGCGGCCCCGGCATGGTCATGAAGCCCGAGCCGGTTTTCAATGCCGTGGAAAGTCTGCGGACATCCGCCTCCAAAGTCCTCCTCATGACCCCCCAGGGCGTGCCGTACAAACAAACCATGGCTCAGGCCTTGTCCCGCGAGCAGCACCTCATCCTCATCTGCGGGCATTATGAAGGTGTGGATGAACGCATCCGGACCACCTTGGTTGACATGGAGATTTCCATCGGAGATTACGTACTCACCAACGGCGTGCTCTCCGCCGCCGTGGTGGTGGATTCGGTGATTCGCCTGTTGCCCGGCGCCCTGGGCGGAGAAGGGGCGGCAGAAGATGAATCCTTCACCACCGGCCGGTTGGAATATCCCCAGTATACTCGGCCTCCGATTTTTCGCGGGCTGGGCATTCCCGGCGTGCTGACGTCGGGCAACCATGCCGCCATCGCACAATGGCGCATGGAGCAGTCGCTGGAACGAACGCGGGTGCGCAGGCCCGACCTCTTGCCGCCGGAGGGTTCCGTCGGCCCTCAGCGCTCCTAACCTCGTCCGGGGAGGATTTCCTCGGCACAAGCGGCCCGGACAAAAAGAAGGGTGCAGCGGATTTGCTCCGGCTTCAGCTGAAACAGCCGTGCCGTTGCCAGCCGGTAATCCATCATTTGGGCGCGGTGTCGCTCTGGATCCGGTGCTCGGTCCGTCTTATAATCCAGGATATGGGCGGCCCGGACGGCGCCGGAGGCATCCCGTTCCAGATGGAGCCGGTCCAACTGGCCGGAAATCCATTTTCCTTCCACCACCACTTCAAACGGCTGTTCCTGCAGCAGCTCCACCTCCCATCCCGCCGGTTTCTCAAACAAGCGGTGGAGGCTCGGCTGCACCAGCATTTGCCGCAACAAGTCCTGCAGGCCTTCCTCCGCATGGGGGAACACGGGGAGCTCCCCGGGCTTCAGCCAGACAATTTGTTCCAGAAGGGCGTGCACTCGTGTGCCGAGCCGCCGAGCCGCCGCACCTTCCGGATGGAAAAATCGTCCGCTTCCAGTCGCCGCAGCCGCCTCTTCCTGGGAGGCTAGGCGGGATTGTAAAGGAAATTCAACCGGTTCCGCCGCCTCTAGGACGGAATCGAGAGGCGGGGAGGCTTCCGGGAGTTCCACGGGGGAGGATGGGAGCTCCTGCATCCACCATTCTGGTTTTCCGGCCTCCCAAACCGGAAGAGTGGAAGGCTCTAGGGAGGAGGCATCTGCTTCAGTCAGCGTTTCCTGCAAAAGGGTTTCC
>JAISGX010000011.1 GCA_031262805.1 Verrucomicrobiota bacterium
CGGCTTTCGGTGTAGAGGTAGGGCTCGACATCTTCGGAGGGGAGCAAATCCAGTTGCAGGCTCACGCGGGAGGGGTCGGCATCCTCCGGCCACTCGTGGGAAATCCAGTCTCCGGGGAGGCTGGCCATCAGGTCGCCCTCGGCATTGAACACAAGGGTTTCGCGCGTCCCGGGATCCAGCGCGAGCGAGAGCGGATAAATCGCCACGCTATTTTTATCCTCCCCCAAAAGGGCGTCCAGAAACGAGTCGGCGAAGTTTTCGGCCTCGAATGGCGCCAGGGGAGGGAACATGGGCTGCACCCAGGAGATTCCCGGCGGCGTGATGCGGTTGAAAAAACGGCGCTGGATTTCTGCGCCTTCCGCCAAGTCCTGAAGGTCGAAAACCTCGTTTTCGAAGATCTCGGCATACTGAGCGAGATCAACGGCGGCAAGCTTTTCGGTTTGGGAAGAGCCCGCCGCAAAGGCCGCCGAACATAGCCCGGCGATGAGGGCGATCCAAACAGCGATCCTTCGAAGCATTTGCAAATTGCCCATGGGTTCTCCTTGGCGCTTGTAACGATTGGAATCGTACAGAAGCCGGAACGAGAACAAAAGGAGAAAATAGAGGGGGAGAAAGAAACGTGTTACGGGCAAAGTTTGAAAGTGTGTGATTTGAGAGGAGGAGGCATTTTGGGGAGGGATGCTCTCTTTTGGTTTTGCCTCGCGCTCTTAATCAAGAAAGGTCGCCTTCCCAATGCAATACACGGTGAAGACTTCGCTGGACGAACGGGCCAGGCGGCGGCAAGAACTGTTCGAGCGGAAGCCCACGTAGAGAGCTTGCGGACGATCTTGTCGTCGGGCGAGGAGACCTTGAAGCGGACGATTCTGCGGCCATGCGGGTTTTGTCCTGAATGGTTGACAGAAGAGGCGGCATTAATCCGGCAAGAATAAATCCAACCCCCGGTTCCAAGCCTTTCTCGCCCGGTTTCGGGAATTGGCCTTGCCAAGAGGGGGGGGCTATTCCTGACCGAAGAGCGAGAGTTGAGCGCCGGGAGGCATTTTGGGTTTCCGGGCGCGGGGCTGGGCCAATTTGGGCTGCCCCGCCTCGCCCAGCTCATTTTCTTCGAGGTTGGCGAGGATTTCCTTGGCGCGGGAGACCACCTCCTGCGGCAGACCGGCGAGGCGGGCCACCTGAATGCCGTAGGATTTATCCGCCGCGCCTGGGACGATTTTGCGGAGGAAGACGATGCGCTCGTCCTTTTCGCTGATGAGGACGTTGTAGTTCTTCACGCCTGGAAGGGAAAGGGCAATATCGGTTAATTCGTGGTAATGGGTGGCGAAGAGAGTTTTGGCTTTTACGGGCGCATGGTTGTGGAGATGTTCCGCGACCGCCCAGGCAATAGAAATGCCGTCGAAGGTGGAGGTGCCGCGGCCGATTTCGTCCAGTACGATCAAGGAGCGCGCGGTGGCGTTGTTGAGAATGTTGGCGGTTTCCTGCATTTCCACCATGAAGGTGGAGCGTCCACGCGCAATATCGTCGCCCGCGCCCACACGCGTGAAGACGCGGTCCACCACGCCGATCTCGGCGGAGTCCGCAGGGACGAAGGAGCCCATCTGGGCCATGATGACAATCAAGGCGACCTGGCGGATGAAGGTGGATTTGCCGGCCATGTTCGGCCCGGTGATGATGAGCAGTTGGTTGTCGGCGCCGTCCAGCAGGACATCGTTGGGGACGAAGCGTCCGGATTCCGGAAGTTGCTCCACCACGGGATGTCGGCCACCGCGAATGTTCACCGTGCCGCCAGCCGTCATGTGCGGGCGGACATAGCGGCAGGTCTGCGCCCGCTCGGCGAAGGCCGCCAGCACATCCGTTTCGGCAACGGCCGCCGCTGTTTGCTGGATGGCGGCAGTGTGTGCCACCACCTGTTCGCGCAATGCCAGAAACAGGTCGGTTTCCAGGGCGATGGCTTTGTCCTCGGCCCCGAGGATTTTGCTTTCCCATTCCTTCAGTTCGGGCGTGATGAAACGCTCGCCGTTCACAATGGTCTGCTTGCGGATATAGTCCTCCGGCACCTGGGCGAGATTGGCTTTCGTTACCTCGATGAAATAACCGAAAACCTTGTTGAATCGGATTTTGAGCGACTTGATGCCGGTGCGCTGCATTTCGTGGGCCTGCAGGTTGGCGATCCACTGCTTGCCGTCTGTGGCGGCGGCGCGCAGGGCGTCGAGTTCGGCATGGTAGCCTTTGCGGATGAGGTTGCCTTCCTTCAGGGTGGTGGGCGGGTCATCCACCAAAGCCCGGTCGATCAGGGCCACCAGCTCGTCCTGGGCGAGCATGTCCTGTTCCAGGTGCTGGAGGTGCGCACAGGCATACGCGGATAGGGAGGCTTTCAGGGCGGGCAGGCGGGACAGCGACAGGCCGAGCGCACGGACATCCCTCCCGTTGCCGGAGCCGGACGACAGCCGGGAGAGCAGGCGTTCCACATCCTTGATGCCCGCCAGGGTGTCCCGCAGGCCGTCCAGTTCACGGCGTTTCTCCAGAAAAGCGGCGACGGCTTCATGCCGTGCGACAATGGCCCTGAGGTCCTGTAGCGGCCGGACCAGCCAACCGCGAAGCAGGCGCGAGCCCATGGCGGTGCGCGTGGTATCCAGCGCCTTAAGTAGCGTGGTGGGGGCATCGGAGCGCACCGAAGCGCGTGAGGCAATCAAATCCAGATTGGTCAGGGTGGATTCATCCAGCATCATAGCATCGTCGGCCGTCCGGAAACGAAGGCGGCGGACATGGGCGGCATTCCGCTTTAGCTCGTGCGTCACATAGTACAGCAGAGCGCCCGCCGCGCCGGAGGCCGCAGGATGGCCTTCGCCCCCGAAGCCGTCGAGCGACTGCACACCGAAGTGTCGGCACAGGCCGTCCACTGCAGTGGGCGGATCAAAAATCCAGTCCTCCCGCGAGGTGAGAGAGAAAGCGCCAGAAGCGTTCAAGGCGGCCAGAAAGGCCTCATCGAGATGTAGCGATTCGGAGAGAAGCACCTCCGGCGGGGCATAGCGTGCGAGGTCGTTGAGCAGGGCGGTGGGTTGGTCGGATTCCTCCATCCAGAATTCGCCGGTGGAGACATCCAGCATGGCCAATCCGTACTGCTTGCCCTCGCGGTGGAGGCCGGCGAGGTAGTTGGGCTGTGCGGCATCCAGCATGGAATCCGTCAGCACGGTGCCTGGCGTGATGATGCCCGTGACCTCCCGCTTCACAATGCCCTTGGCCTGCGCCGGGTTTTCCATCTGGTCGCAAAGGGCCACCTTTTTGCCCGCCCGCAGCAACTTGGAAAGATACATTTCGGCGGCATGGTACGGCACGCCGCACATGGGGGTGTTTTGCCGTTTGGTCAGGGCAATGCCGAGGATGTCGGAAGCGATGAGGGCATCCTCGAAAAACATCTCGTAGAAGTCGCCAAGGCGGAAGAATAGGATGGTGTCCGCATCGATTTCCGCCTTTGCGCGGCGGTATTGGATCATCATCGGGGTTGTGGACTTCTCGTTCATTTTCCCTCTGGAGTGAATCAAAATGCCCAGCGGCTGAACAGCTCAAAGATGGGCTCGATCAGACGGATGTTCCACAGTGTGGAAACTTTTTTTCCAACGAGTGGAAAACCGGCGAAAAATTTTTCCAATGCATGGAAAGTCCGCCTCCGGGAGCCCGGCGGGCGGGAAGGGGCGGCTCAGACGTATCCGAATTTCTTGAGCATCCAGTAGTTGCGGGACCAGTTGGGCTCGACCTTCACCCAAAGCTCCAGCTTGTGGCGCATGCCGAAAATCTGGAAGAGTTCGCGCTCGGAGGCCTGGCGGATGTCGCGAATCATTTTGGCATGGTTGCCGATCACAATGGGGCGCTGGGAGGCTTTTTCCACATAGATGGTGGCGGCGACCAGCCTTTTGCCATCAACTTCCTTCACCTGGTCGGTGGCGACGGCGATGGCGTGAGGCAGTTCCTTGCGCAGGCGGGAGTTGATCTGGGCGCGGATGACGTCGGCGATGAAAAAGGGCGTGGGATCGTCGGTCAACACATCGTCCGGATAGAGCGCGGCGCCTTCCGGCATGGCGTGGCGAAGGGCCTCCAGAAGGGAGGGGATGCCTTCCCCGGTGGTGGCGGAGAGTTCAAACCAGCGAAGAGCGGGCGGCGTGAGGTCGGAGTCGCGCTCAAGGGCGCCTTCCTGAACATCGCGCCAAGCCTGTTCATAGGCTTCGCGCCGCATACCGAGGTCCATTTTGTTGAGAATGGCGAAAATGGGGGATTCTTCGCGGATGAGCTTTTTCATCCAGCCGAGGTCTTCATCCTGCGGCGAACGGGCGGCATCCAGCAGTAGGAGAACCACATCGGAGCCTGTGACGAGGCCGCGGGCGGTCCGGTTGAGCAGGGAGCCTAGGGTATGGGTGGCCTGCCGGATGCCGGGGGTGTCCAGGAAGACGATCTGGAGGCGCTCTTCCGTCAGGATCCCCCGGACGGGCCGCCGTGTGGTCTGGGCAACGGGGGAGACGGCGGAGACTTTTTCGGTGAGGATGGCGTTCAGCAGGGAGGATTTACCGGTGTTGGCCCGTCCGACGATGGTGACGAGGCCGGCTTGGAAGGGTGGTGGCGGCGGGCAGACGGCAGAGGCGGATGAGGGAGACGGTGTGTCGGTCATTCTGCATCCGCCTGTTCAGGAGCGGTGGCTTCGAATTCGTTCGCCTCCACCACGCCAAGCTCCTCTTCCGGCGCGTCTGGCGTGGCTTCGGCGGCGGCCTTCCGCCGTTTGAGGAATTCCCGGGCAAGCTGCCGATAGGCGGCGGCGCCGGTGCAGTTCGGATCGTAGGCGATGATGGACAGGCCGTGGCTGGGGGCTTCCGCGAGGCGTATGGAACGGGGGATGAGGGATTCGTAAATCTGCTCCGGGAAGTGCTTGCGGATTTCGGCGACAACCTGCTGGGAGAGGTTGGTCCGCATGTCGTACATGGTCATGACGATGCCTTCGATGCCGAGGCGCGTAGCGGCGCCGGAATCGCGGAGCTTGTTCACCAGGTTGAGGATGACGCTGATGCCTTCTAGGGCGTAATATTCGCACTGCATGGGGATAATGAGGCCGTCTGCGGCGCAGAGGGCGTTCATGGTGAGGATGCCGAGGGAGGGGGGGCAGTCGAGCAGGATGGCGTCGTAGCGTCCTTCGGCGGCTAGGGGGTTGAGGGCGAAGGAGAGGCGCTGGAGGTAGTTGTCGGCCCGGGCGACGTCAATTTCCGCCCCGGCAAGGTCCACTTCGGAGGCAATCAGGTCCAGCCGCGCCGTACCCGTTTTTTGGATGATGGCAGAGAGATCCGGCGTGTCGGAGAGCAGGATGTCGTAGATGCTGGCCCCTTCGGTTTTGGCGATGCCGAGGCCGCTGGTGGCGTTGGCCTGCGGATCGAGATCGATCAGCAGGATGCGTTTGCGCCGTTCGGCCAGGCACGCGGCCAGATTGACCGACGTGGTGGTTTTTCCGACGCCGCCTTTTTGATTGGCAATGGCAAAAACAGGTGTGGGCATTATGCAGTCCTCAGGGGTTCAGGCTTCAACTCGACAAACTCAGGCATTATACCGCCGTGGCGGGAAGCGCAACTCTTATTTTAGCCATCCGTCGGGGCGGAGCTTGACTTGCCGGGGCAGGGTGGTATCGTGGCCGAAAATGACTTTGGTCGCTAGGGGAGTCCTCGATGGAGAGGGCTGAGAGTTCCCGTTTGCGGGATAACCCTTGGAACCTGTTGGATCATTCCAACGCAGGGACAGCGGATCGTGCGTGCAAGCCGTGGTTTCTCGATGGAGCTGCGGCTTTTTTGCGGCCGCGAACAGGTTCCTCCACGGCGGCGGAAGGGCAAGGAGAAAAAAGGAATCTACCATGCAGCCACCGATTGAATCCCCCCCGCTTTCCTGGGGCCGCCAAACCGCCTGGCACCTTCGCCAGATGCGCGAAGCCGCTCCCCTGGTCCACAACATGACCAACTATGTCGTCATGAATTTCACGGCGAATGCCCTGCTGGCGGCAGGGGCATCCCCGGTGATGTCGCATGCGGCCGACGAAGTGGAGGATATGGTGTCCGTGGCGAAGGCGCTGGTGTTGAACATCGGCACGCTGGACGACATCTGGGTGTATGCCATGCTACTGGCCGGGAAAAAGGCCACGGAGCTTGGCCTTCCCATTGTGCTCGATCCGGTGGGGGCCGGTGCGACGCCGTTGAGGACAAATGCCGCACGGCGGATTCTGGATGAAATGAAGGTGGCGGTGGTTCGGGCGAATCCGTCGGAAATCCTGGCCGTGGCCGGAACGATAAACCATACCAAGGGCGTGGATTCCGCGGACTCGGTGGAGATGGCGGCGGAGGCCGCCCGACGGCTGGCCGCAGAGACCGGCGCCGTGGTGGCCATGACCGGCGCGGAGGATTTGGTGACGGACGGCGTGCGCACCGTCCGTGTGGCGAATGGGCACCCCCTGATGGGCTGTGTGACGGGCACGGGTTGCGGCGCCACTGCCATGGTGGGTGCATTTACGGGGGCCTCGCCCGATGCCTTTTCGAGCGCCGCCGCCGCATTGGCCTATTACGGAGCGGCCGGAGAACAGGCAGCGCGGGAAGCGGCGGGACCGGGCACGTTTGTTCCCTTATTCCTAGATGCCCTGCACCGGCTCTCTCCGGAGGATCTGGAGCGGGAGGCCCGCATTCGGGCGGAGTGAGGCGCGGTATGGAGCTGGACCTTTCCCTCTATCTGGTGACGGACCGCAGGCTTTCCCGGGGCCGTTGCACCGTGGACCTTGTGCGCGAGGCGGTGGTGGGAGGGGCCACCTGCGTGCAACTCCGCGAAAAAACCGGTAGCACACGGGCATTCATAGAAGAGGCGAAAGCTCTCTGCGCCCTGTTGAAGCCGCTGCAGATTCCGTTGATTGTGAATGACCGCGTGGATGTGGCCCTTGCAGCAGGAGCGGACGGCCTGCATCTGGGACAGGCGGATATGCCGTTGGCGGAGGCCCGGCGGCTGGTGCCGCCGGAATGGATCATCGGTATTTCTGCGGAATCGGTGGCCGATGCGGTGCGAGCGGAGGCGCTCGGAGCGGATTATGTCGGCATCAGCCCGGTGTTTGCCACGAGCACGAAACGGGATACGGCCCCTGCACTGGGGCTGGAAGGCGTTCGCGCCATTCGCTCCGCCGTCTCCCTTCCGCTGGTCGGGATTGGCGGCATTCAAGCCTCGAATGTGAGCTCCGTCATCCGGGCGGGGGCGGATGGTGCGGCGGTGGTCTCCGCCATTGTGTCGGCGGATTCCCCGGCGGATGCCGCCCGGATTCTCCGCAAGGAAATTGAACGGGCCAAACAGGAGCGAAGATGAAGACATATTGCCGGGTATTGACGGTGGCCACTTCGGACAGCGGCGGCGGCGCTGGTGTGCAAGCGGATTTGAAGGCGATTGCCGCCAACGGCGGCTATGGGCTGAGCGTGTTCGCCGCCCTGACCGCCCAAAACACAACGGGTGTGCGGGGCATTTATGCCCTTCCCGTTGATTTTGTGAACCTGCAGCTGGATGCGGTGCTTTCGGATATTGGAGCGGACGCCGTGAAGATCGGCATGCTCTTTTCCGTGGAACTGATGGAGGCCGTGGCCCGCAAGCTGAAGGAATACCACGCTCCGAGGATTGTGCTGGATCCCGTCATGGTGGCGCAAAGCGGCGACCGGCTGATTCAAGAGGATGCCGTGGAGGCTCTAAAAACCGTTTTGATGCCCCTTTCGGAGCTCATCACCCCGAACCTGCCGGAGGCGGAGGCCTTGCTGGGCCGCTCGATCCGCCGGATGGAGGATATGGAACAGGCGGCGGTGGATTTGATGGCTTTCGGATGCCGCAATGTGCTGGTGAAGGGCGGCCATGTGGTGGGGGATGGCGGTAGCCATGACGTGTTGCACCTGGGCGACAGCGGGAGGACCCTCCGGCTGTCCGGCGAACGCATTGCCACCCGGAACAACCATGGCACCGGTTGCACCCTCTCTTCGGCCATTGCCGCGCATTTGGCCCGGGGAGAGGATGTGGAGACGGCGGTGCGCAACGCAAAGGCCTACATCACGGAAGCCATCCGGGCGGGTGCGGCATATCAGGTGGGCGCCGGGGCGGGGCCCGTTCATCATTTCTGGAAATACTGGGAATAAAGAGAACGGACGGGCGGACGGAGGGGCGGGTGTTCGTTATTTTTTGCAGTGGCGGCGGCGTTCCAGGTGCACCACCACAAACGTCACCCCTCCGAGCGCCGCCGTGGCCAGGAGCCCCTGCCAACCAAGCGGCTGCAGGTGGAAGGCCTGTGCTAGGGGCTTGATGTAGATCACGCTCAGCTGCAGCGCCAGCGTAACAAGCGTCAGCCCCATCAGCGCCGGATTCCGCTCAAAACGGAAGGGCCGCGTTGTGAGCGCACGCAGGCCCCAGGCCTGTCCGATCTGGGCGAACCCGATGGCGGAAAACAGGATGGTTTGCCATTTGGCCTTCATCCCCACGCACGGAAGATGGAACCAGGCCACGGCCAAGGCCAGCGAGGTGACGCAGATGAACACGCCCATCCAGCCGACATGCCAGATGGTGGGGCGGGAGAGAATGTTGGCTTCCGGCTGGCGAGGCGGCCGTTTCATGACATCCGTCTCGGCTGCTTCCAGCCCAAGCCCCAAGCCCATGAGGCCATCCGTCAAAAGGTTGAGCCAAAGCAGGTGCAGGGGGCGCAGGGCAATGGCGCCGAGGCCGAAAAGCGGCGCAAAGAGCATCACCAGCACCTTGCCGAGGTTGCCCCCGAAGGAGTATTTGATGAAGCGAACGAGGTTATCGTAGATGATGCGGCCTTCCTCGATGGCGGAAACGATGGTGGCGAAATTGTCGTCCAGCAGGATCATCTTGGCGGATTCCTTGGCCACATCGGTTCCCGTAATGCCCATGGCCACGCCAATTTCGGCTCGCTTGAGGGCGGGGGAATCGTTGATGCCATCCCCCGTCATGGCAACGACCTGACCATTTTCCTGTAGGGCCTTCACAATGCGCAGCTTGTCTTCGGGCGAGACCCGCGCATAGACGGAGACCTGCTTGCAGGCATGCCTCAGCTCCCGGTCCGTGAGGGCCGCCAGCTCCATTCCGGTCATGACGGTGGGCTCTTCGCCAGAGGAGGCCAGCCCGAGTTCCCGGGCAATGGCCATGGCGGTCAGCGGGTGGTCGCCGGTGATCATGATGGTGCGGATGCCCGCCTCATGGCTACAGGCAATGGAAGAGCGCACGGCCTGCCGGGGGGGATCAATCAAGCCGGTCAAGCCGCAGAAGACCAACTGCTGCTCCACCACGGAGGCATCGGCGCCGCAAAAGGGCATGGTGCCGAAGGTGCGGAAGGCAAACCCCAGCACGCGCAGGCCCTCCTTGGCCATGCGTTCATTCACCGCTTGGAAATAAAGGCGGACGCCATCTGTGATGGGCACCACGCGGCCCTCGTCCAGCACATGGGTCGCTCGCGGTAGCAGGCTGTCCGGCGAGCCCTTTACGGCGGCCAGAATGGGCGCTTTCATCGCATCCGGCAGGGGATAATCGGTGGGGTCGGCGCGGTGGAGGGTGCTCATGCGCTTGCGGGCGGAATCAAATGGAAACTCGCCCACACGCGGGAGTTCGCCCGCCAGCTGCATGGTGGCCAGATTGAACCGCTCCGCCGCCTGCAACAGGGCGGTTTCCGTCGGGTCGCCGATGGCATGCGGAGGCATGCCGGGCCGCGTGAACACTAGGTGGCCGTCGTTACAGAGGGCGGCCGTCAGCAGGAGCGGATCGGTTTCCGGAGGCTCATCGCCCTGCAAGATGACCATTTTGTCAGGATTCGGCTCCAACACCATTTCGTGGTGGAGGGTACACAGCTGGGTCACCGTCATCCGGTTTTCCGTCAAGGTGCCCGTCTTGTCGCTACAGATCACCGTAACGGCTCCGAGGGTCTCCACCGCCGGTAGGGTCCGGATGAGGGCGTTTCGTTTGAGCATCCGCCGTCCGCCCAAGGCCAGCGTGGCCGTAATGACGGCCGGCAGGCCTTCCGGCACCACCGCCACCAGCAGGCTTGCCGCTGTGAGTAGCGATTCACCAAACCCGTGGCCGCCAACCAAGCTGATGCTCAGGATGGCCATGGCGGACGCCAGGCCCGCCAGCGATAAATCTCGCCCCACCCGGGACAGCTTTTTCTGTAGCGGCGTCCGGCCTTCCGGAATGTTTTGGATGACGCCGGCAATCTTGCCGAGCTCGGTTTTCATCCCAGTCTGGATGACCACGCCCGTTCCCCGCCCATTGACCACCACCGTGCCCATCCAGGCTAGGTTGGTTCGATCTCCCAGAGCCAGGTTTTTCTCCTCCAGGGGCTCGGTTTGTTTCAAGACGGTTTCGGACTCCCCTGTCAGCGCGGCTTCCAAGATGCCCAGGTTCACGCTTTCGATCACGCGGAGATCCGCAGGCACTACATTGCCGGCTTCCAGAACCACCATGTCGCCCGGCACTAGGTCATGGGCAGAAATTTCCCTCAGCTCGCCATCGCGTTTGACGCGGACCGTGGGGGAGGAGAGCTGCTTGAGGGCGGCCATGGCTTTTTCCGCACGATATTCCTGGATGAAGCCCAGAATGCCAAACATGCCCACAATGGACAAAATGGCGGAGCCTTCCGTGACGTTGCCCAAGGAAAACGAAAGGACAGCGGCGGCAATGAGAATCAGGATCATCGGTTCGATGAACTGGGCCAGCAACATTTTCCATGCGGGGCGCGAAATAGACTCCTGCAGTTCGTTCGGGCCATGGCGTTGCAACCGTTCGGCCGCTTCGGCAGTGGAAAGCCCGAGTGTAGAAGTATGAAGGCCATAAAGAATGTCCTTCACCGATTTCGTATGGGATAAACTCATGCGGTTGATTTACACTATAAGAAAAGCCAGTATGATGCCAGACGAATACACAGAACTGGAGGCGCGGATCGGATTCGAACCGATGCATAAGGATTTTGCAGACCCTCGCCTTACCACTTGGCTACCGCGCCGCTCCTATTTGGGCTGTAAACATAGCGGGGGCGGCTTCTTCTGTCAACTGCCGGGATGGGAAAGGGCATTGACGCCTCCACGCAAACTGTGATACATTATCTCCCGTCTCCCTCATTGGAGAGAGGCCCGTTTTGGTCGGGGCGTAGCGCAGACTGGTAGCGCGTTTGCTTGGGGTGCAAAAGGTCACGAGTTCAAATCTCGTCGCCCCGACCACTTTGCAGGCCTTGATAGACAATGAGACAATGGGTTTTCCGCTCCGGCGGGAAAATCCATCTTCCTTTAGGTGGCGATTGAAAGAGTTGTAGGGGTGCAAGGCACGTCTGGATTCATAAAATGGCTGAGCAAGGCAATCCTTCCCCTGCCGAAGGCACTTTTTATCAGCGCACCCGTTTTGCCACGGCGGCAGACGCCATGCGTGCGGTCGCTTCTCGCAGGATGACGGCGGAAATATATGCCGAGTAACATGTAAATCGTTTTGTCGTCGGCGAAGGGCCCATCCTCCGCTTCCGGCAAGCCGCAACCCGCTCCTTGCTTAGATGTGGACCTTAGTCTTGACTAATCAATACCCCATACCTCGACAACTTTTTGAGTGTTGAAACGGATCTCGCATGCAGACGGCCACGTTAACGTTGGGCCAGGCAGATATACCCACATCTCATCTCCATCGATATCTCCATCGACGTAATATATGCGCTGCGGCGCACCAAAATTATCGCGTATATAATCCTGTGAACGTCCTATGATCGACAAGCGTTCGGCCTTCTGGATGAAAGCGTTACGCGCTCTACCATCCAGAGACATCAGTAATGGCTGGGAAAAAATTACGACCACGATGAACGCCGTAAACAAAATGAGCACGATTAATACAACTTTAACTGCCTTCACTTCGACATCCTCTAATTGCATCCAGGCGGCGCAGACTTAAGCTTTGCCGAATCCTTCCAACCACCACTAAAATTCTGTAGTATGTTGGATGCCATCTCGGACGCACAGCAGAGCTTGTCCTCCCACCCCTTCCCTTCTGTGTTCTTATTTCCGACGTACTCTAGCTTTGGGGCTTGCAGATCTCCATTCCCATCACAGCCAACCTCCGCGTCAAAGCAGTCGATCCACTTGTACGACTTGCAGTTGCCATTCGCATCCGGACCTGCAGAGACGAAATCCGTTTCGCCGGTTACAGTATCCCCTGGCTGCACTGGTTCCCACGTCCCATTCTTTGAGACCCACAAAGGCTTGTTGCAGTTGTTCTTAAAATCGAGACCTAGGATATCGGAATAGTTAATCGGGTTATTCGCGACGAAAAAATAGGCTGGGTTAAGGGAACGAAGACGCAACGCCTCGCGCTCAC
>JAISGX010000017.1 GCA_031262805.1 Verrucomicrobiota bacterium
GCCCCAGCCCATCAAGAGACCGGTTTGATACACCGCAAACGTTACCGCCCAAGCAATCAGGCTCATGCCGATCAACATGGTCAATGCCCAACCCCACGAGTTCGTTTCCCGTTTCGTCACGGCAATCGTGGCCAAGCAGGGGGCACTGAGCAGGCAGAAGAGCATCATGGCCAGTCCCTGCAAAGGGGTATAGGCCGTCCGCAGGGCGCTTCGCAGGTTTTCCGATTCTTCATTTGCATCCCCAAGGGAAAAAACAATCCCCATTTGCGCCACAAACACCTCCTTGGCGGCGAAAGCCCCCACCAAGGCCGTTCCCACACGCCAATCGAACCCCAGCGGCCGAATCACGGGCTCCAACACGCGACCGATCCGTCCCATGGCCGTATATTCCAGTGCTTCGGCCCTCTTTTCAGCTTCCAGCTGCTCCGCCGCCTCGGGGGTGGCCGCCTGCTCCACCGCCGCCGCATAATCCCGCGTATATTCCGTCCGCTTGGGAAAGCTCCCCAACGCCCACAGGACAATCGAAATCGCCAGAATGATGGTTCCCGCCTTCTGCAGATACATCCATGAGCGCTCCCACATATGAACCCATACCGACCGCCAGGTCGGCAGGCGGTACGGCGGAAGCTCCATGACAAACGGCGTGGTCTCGCCCCTGAACAAGGTGCTCCGTAGCAAACGCGCCAGCAACACCGCCGCCACAATGCCGGTCATATAGATGCCCCACAACACCCAACCGCGCCAGCGGGGAGCAAAAAAAGCGGGGATCAGCAGGGCATAAATGGTCAGCCGGGCGCCGCAGCTCACAAACGGCGTGACCAAAATGGTGGCGAAACGATCCCGCTTGTTTTCCAATGTGCGGGTCGCCAGAATGGCCGGCACGGTACAGCCCAGACCAATCAACATGGGAATGAAGCTTTTTCCATGCAGTCCCATCTTGTGCATAATCCGGTCCATCAGGAACGCCACGCGGGCCATATAGCCCGTATCCTCCAAAAAGGCAATCGCCATAAACAACAATAGGATGTTGGGCAGGAACGAAACCACCCCGCCCACGCCGCCGATGACGCCATCCACCAGCAGGGAACGCAGCAACGGGGCCGCCGTTTCCGGCCAAACCGTCGTGATCCAGACCGAAAGACGGCCCAAGCCTGCTTCAATCCACTGCATGGGAGGCTCGCCGAAGGTAAAGACCAAGTTGAAGACGCACCACATCAAAAAAACAAAAATCGGCAGCCCCCAGAAACGGTGCAGGAACAAGGAATCCAGGCGAAGGGTTTTTTCCCGCTGGAGATGCGGCGTGGCATCCAGGGTTGCTTCCGTGGCCGCCCCGTGGGCAAATCCATACCGGGCTTCAGCAATCTGCAGATCCATGGGCTGGCCGATCAGGCGTTCCAATCGGCCGGATGCGCTCTGCGCCGCCTCCACGGCCCGAGCGGGTGCATGCGGATCCTCCAGGCCGTCCAGCAGGGAAATCGCACGCCGCCGGGCTCTCACCGCATCGTCCCCTTCAAACTGCTGAGCCACCTCCGCAATCGCCGGCTCGATGTCTTTGCCGTAATTCACGTGGCTCGAGCAGGCCTCTGCCCTGGCCGCCGTGTCCATCGCTGTTAAAATCAATGTCCCCACGCCGCGGCCCGTATTTCCATTGGTGGGAATGACCGGCCCGCCCAGCAGATCGGCCATCAATGCCAAATCGAACCGCAGGCCGTTGTCTTCCGCCTCGTCAATCATATTCAAGGCATAGACAACCGGCATGCCCATTTCCGTCAACTGGGCGGTCAGATATAAATTCCGCTCCAGGTTGGTGGCATCCAGCACCTGAATCACCACCCCGGCCTCTCCCGACAAAATTTCATCCCGGGAAATCGCCTCTTCCGCCGAAGCCGCCAGCAGGCTGTAGACGCCAGGCAGGTCAATCAACTCGATGGTCTTGCCCTCGTGGTCGAAACGGGCGGATTTTTTTTCAACCGTCACCCCCGGATAATTTCCGACATGCTGGTGAGCGCCCGCCATCCAGTTGAACAGGCTGGTCTTTCCACTGTTTGGATTTCCCGCCAGCAAAATCAACAGCTCGGGCTCCTTCGCCTGCCCGCGTTTGCCGAATGTACGCACCATGGCCTCCGCCCAGACTAGATAAGACCTGGACGCCATTTGACCCGAATGCGGGCCGCTTCCGCCTTGCGCATGGAAAGGCGATAGCCACGCACTTCCACCGCAATCGGATCCCCCAACGGGGCCACGCGCTCCACCGCAATCAAGGCCCCCGGCGTCACCCCCATTTCCACCAGCCGTTTGCGGAGCGGACCCTGGACATCCACAGAAAGCACCACGGCGCGGATGCCCTTGGGCAACTCATCCAACCCCGATTCCACCCCCGGCGCCCGGAGCCCCCGGGCCGTCGCCCTCTTGGCCTCCCATGCCGTACGCAACTGGGAATGGTCCTTCAGGAAATCCCCAAGCAACGCCATTCGTTCCAGCACCAAGGGCGTGGTTTCGTGTTCCATCCCGCAGGCCACCACCTCGGCCTCTTCCGGCGGAATGCCCAAAATCTCCGTCAAAAACCGGCGCAACGCGACATGGCGCCCGGCCACATCCTCCGCCAAGCGCCGAGCCTCCGGCGTCAAGGTCACGGCGCCGTACGGCTCATAATGGAGCAACCCTTGATCCTTCAAGGATTTCAAGGCGGCGCTCACGGTGGAGGGCTGCACCTTCAACGCATCCGCAATATCCCCCGTCCGCGCTCCCCGGGGCGTCTCGGAAAGCTGCAGAATCGTCTCCAGATAATCTTCCGTCTTTGAGCTCAACCGCTCCACCTTCATGGCACTTTCGCCTCCTCGTGAAATGTTTTGGGAATCAAACACTACGCCATCAAACGACCGAGCGCAATCCAGAAAATGGATTTTCTTTCCCTCCCGGCGGTGGCATGCTTTCCACGCTTGCCCGCCCCCTCCGCTTGGGCTATTCTCTCGGCCATGAGAGATGCGGGTTTGAGCTTTGCCGCCGTCTGGCTGGCGGGCCTGTCGTGCGTGTTGCGGCTCGGAGCCGCCCAGGTGCAGCGGGAGGATCCAGGAGAACTGGGCGCAACGGTGCTGGGCCAAGGCGGCTCGCGCACCGCCGTATTCCGGCTCTGGGCGCCCAATGCCTCCAACGTCGGCCTCAGCGGCGATTTCTCAAACTGGAAAGTCGATCCCATGCGGCCCGACCCGCTCCGCCCTGGCCACTGGGTGCTGCAACGAGGCAAAGCCCGCCCAGGAGATGCCTATCAATTCCACCTCGGTCCTTTGACCCGGCGCGATCCGCGTGCCCGTGCCGTGAATGTCGATGCAAACCGCGCCTATCTGTTGGATCCCCGCGAGTACAAATGGGCAGAGGCCCTCCAATGGAAAATGCCGCCGAAGGAAGACCTCGTCATCTATGAAATGCATCTGGGCATGTTCGCGCAGGAAATTCCCGGCAATGCCTCCCTTTTCGACCGGGCGCTCAAACGTCTGTCCTACCTCAAGGGGCTCGGCATCAATTGCATCCAGCTGATGCCCGTCAACGAATTCCCCGGCGACCGCTCATGGGGCTACAATCCAAGCGACCTGTTTGCCATTGAATCCTCCTATGGCGGAGCGGAAGGCTTCAAAAACTTCATCCGCGCCTGCCACACCAATGGCATCGCCGTCCTGCTCGATATGGTCCACAATCACTATGGCCCTGACCAGATCGCCGCTTGGCAATTCGACCGAGAGGCCCCTGCGGATAAAGGCGGCATCTATTTTTATGAAGATCGCGACCGCGCCATGACCGATTGGGGGCCCCGCCCCGACTTCGGCAGCCCCGATGTCCGCCGCTTCATCCTCGACTCCGTCCGCATGTTCATCAACGAGTACAAACTCGATGGCTTCCGCTGGGACAGCGTACACAATATCCGTTATTACCAAAATGGCGCCCACGCGAATCCCGATGGCGACCGCCTTCTCTCCGAAGTCAACGCCTGGATGCAAAAGAATGCGCCGGAGGCCCTCCGCATTGCCGAAGACCATGCCTTCGACTCCGGCGGCGTCGGCTTCGAGGCCCAATGGCATTCCTCTTTTCAAAGCCTCCTCTCCCACTTGGTCCGCGCCCCAGACAAAGCGAGGGACCTCAATGCTTTTGCCGTGGCACTTGAAAATCTCCGCGGTTGGGAATGGGTGAACTTCGCCGAATGCCACGACAGCGCGGGCGACCTCAACGAGCACCACCGCCTGCCCAAATACATTGATCCGGAAAATCCCGACAGCGTGCGGGCCCGCGCCCTTTCCCTGCTGGCCAACGGCATCGTCATGACCATCCCCGGATATCCCATGATGCTTCAAGGCCTAGAAATGAACGACGTGGAAGATTTCAGCGACCGCCACCCCCTCCCCTGGGCCCGTGCGCAAAACACGCACGCCGGCATCGTCCGCGCCCATGCGGACATCATCCGCCTGCGTCGGAACCTCGCGGGCTTCACCCCCGGCCTCAAAGGCGACCAACTCAAAATTCTCCACTGCGACAACCGGGCCAAGGTGCTCGCCTATCGCCGCTCACAGCGGAATGCGCCTCGCGACCATTCCACCGTGGTGGTCGCCAACTTTTCCGGCGCCCCCCTCATGCAGTACGCCGTCCGCTTCCCCGGCTCCGGCACATGGTATTGCCAATACAACAGCGGTAGCGCCGTCTATGCCAAGGATTTCGACAACATCGGCCCGAAGGCCGGAGAAGGCTTTGCACTCCCCGCCGGGCAAACCACGCTTCCGCTGGATATAAGCCGCTACTCCCTGCTTGTCTTCTCCAAAGTCCGCCCGCCCAACGGCACCGCCACCCGGGCCGCTTTTGCACCGGAACTCACCGACTACGGCGATGAAGACGCCCATGGCCTTTCCCCGGAAGCCCCCTTCGTGGAAGAAATCATCGAGCCCTT
>JAISGX010000048.1 GCA_031262805.1 Verrucomicrobiota bacterium
TACATCCCCACCCTGCGCATAAAGGGCTCCGCCGTAGGGAGCGGGAGCGGACAGCGGCTGGATGCCGCCGCCCATGCCGGCATCCGAAACACAGGCTTCAAACCGGCACCGATTGAGGATCAGGCCATCCACGGCATACGCGGCCAGGCCGCCGCCCAAGGCGATGGGACTACCGGCTCCATTGCGGAAGACCAAATCGACCAAATGGATGTTCTTCCCCTGCACCCGTATGCAACGGCCGGCATAGCGGCCGTCCAAGATGGTGGGGTTGAGCGGATCGCTGGAGCCAAGCACCACCAGATTGGTCCCCTGCAATTCTAGGATATCGCCCCCATCCACCTGGTAGAGGCCGCCGGAGAGGTGGATGATCGTATCTGCATTGCTATTCGACGAAACGGCCTGCTGGATGAGCCAGCTGTAATCTGCATCTTCTGCAGAGAGAACCAGATCCGGCATGGGGCGGCTGAGGAAATCGGACGGATTGGATTCCCGGCGGAGTTCCACACCATCGGGGATGCCGTCGCCGTCGGTATCGGCCCGGGCCGGGTCGGTATGGTGCACAAGCAGTTCCATGCCGTCCGGCAGCCCGTCGCCATCGCTGTCCTGCATCTGGGCCGGGTCGGTATGGTGCACAAACAGTTCCATGCCATCCGTTAGCCCATCGCCATCGCTGTCCTGCACCAGAGCCGCCGCAAAAAAGCGGTGGGAGTCGCCTGGGCCCATCAGGCTGCCTTCCCCCACCGCCACACCGTTGGTCGCCCCCAGAGGCTCTCCCCAGACGCTCCAGGTTCCGTCCATGCCCTGAAAACGGGGGTTGCTTCCCTGTGGCGACGCGCTGTAGGCGAAGATCTGCACCGGAGCGGAAGCATGGATGAGGGTGAGGCGGACGACGCCGTTGGAGAGCAACTCCATGGGCAGGAAGCTCAAGCCGGATGAGGCGGAGGGGGTCGAAAGGGTCATGGGCGCGCGCCGGGCAAGCTTGGCGGAGGCTTCGGAGCGCCGCGCCAAGGCATAGGCGGGCTCGTCGGCCTGATCCAACAGGTCTAGGGTGAAGGTGATGCGGGAGGGGTCCATCCCCTCGGGCCAAGCGGCCTCCTCCCCGAACCATACCGCGACGGGCTCGCCCGAGAGGTTGTACAGGGAGGTTTCCCGCGTATCCGGGTCCTGGGCGATGGAAAGCGGGTAGATCGCAATGGAACCCTCCCACTCTCCCTCCAGCTGCTCCACGAACGAAGTGGGGAACTCTTCCGGGTCCACCGGCAACGCTTCCATCCAAAGTGGCTGCACCAGCTCCTTCCACGGAGGGGTGATGCGGTTGTAGAACTCCCACTGCTCATCCACCCAGTCGGCAAGGCGGGAGAGATTCAAAACAGGAACGCCGGCTTCACCCGGCTCAATACGAACGGAAGCGTTCTGGCCCAGCGCCACAACCGCCGCCAAGCCCCCCAGAAGCAACCCCGCCATCCAGGCCATGCTCCTTCTCTCCCGCCATCCGCTCTTTGCTCTCGGCCTCCTCATCCTCGTTCCTCTCGGTTCCTGACGTTCGGACATCTACCGGATCGCGGCGCACAGGAGGAT
This sequence comes from Verrucomicrobiota bacterium, assembly GCA_031262805.1. Lineage (GTDB taxonomy): Bacteria > Verrucomicrobiota > Kiritimatiellia > CAIQIC01 > Lenti-01 > JAISGX01. Next base: position 1,579 of record JAISGX010000048.1, read on the forward strand.
GTTGGCATCTCTCGCCTCAAGCCGCCGGGAAAACGGAGGTGTATTTCCCTTTCTTCATCGATCCTACAGGGGGACAAACCGAAACGCAAGAATAATGTAGCGCAATGGACTACGTTTTGATCCTGCCCGGCAGGATCCCCATACGGGGGCTTTCTATGGGCAGCTAGTGTGTGCGGCCGGTGGAGCGGGTGATGTGGGCGAAACGGTCGCGGATGGCATCGTTGAGCTGCTCCCACCTGAACCGCCATTGCCAGTTTCCACTGGCGACGCCGGGGGTGTTCATGCGGGCCTCGGACCCGAGGCCGATCAAATCCTGAAGGGGCACCACAAACGTGTCGGCGTTGGATTGGGCGCCGAGGCGGATGAGATCCCAATTGATTTCATGGCCGTCGGTGCGGAGATAATCAAGGATGAGCCGGTGTTCGGCTTCGATCTGCTCTTCGGTGCGCGTGCTACCTTCCCCGCTGTGGCTGTGGAACCAGCCGACGGTGGTATCGTTGTCATGCGTGCCGGTATAGACGACGCAATGCGCGGGATAGCTTTCGGGGCGGAACTCCACGGCGCGTTCGTCGCCACCAAAGGCGAATTGGAGGATGCGCATGCCGGGAAAACCGCAGTGTTCGCGCAATTCCTCCACGGGAGGGGTGATGACGCCAAGGTCTTCGGCGATGATGGGCAGCGGCCCCATGCGTTCGAACAGAACATCGAAGAGGTGCCTGTCCGGACCTTTCACCCATTTGCCGTTGATGGCGGTGGCGGCATCGCCGGGGATTTCCCAATAGGCTTCAAAACCGCGGAAGTGGTCGATGCGGACGATATCCACGAATTCAAAGACGCGGCGCAGGCGGGCGGCCCACCAGTCGTAGCCTTGGGCACGGTGAGCCTCCCAGTTGTAAAGCGGATTGCCCCAGAGCTGGCCGGTTTCGCTGAAATAGTCCGGGGGGACGCCGGCCACCACGGAGGGCTGACCGTCGGGATCCAGATAAAAAAGCGTGGGGTTGGCCCACACATCGGCGCTGTCGTGGGCGACAAAGATGGGCAGGTCGCCAACGAATTTGATCTGGCGCTCCTCGCAGTAAGCGCGGAGTCGGCGCCATTGGTTTTCAAAAAGATACTGCATAACTTTGGCGCCATGGATCTGGTGTGCATAGGTTTCGCGGGCCTGCTGCATGGCGAGGGGCGAGCGCTTGGCATATTCGGACTCCCACTCCGTCCAGGCCACGCCGCCGTGGGCGTCTTTCAGGGCGGTATAGAGGGCATAGTCTTCCAGCCAGTAGGCGTTACGCTCGCAAAAAGCCACGAATTCCGCCTTCATGGCGGCCGAGGCTTTTTTCTCAAAGCCGTCGCAAACCTTGCGCAACACATCCATGCGCGCCTGAATCACGGGCCCGAAATCGACGGCATCTTCTGGGAACGCGGGAAATTTCTTGAGAGCGGCCTTGGTGAGAAGTTTGTCCTGAATGAGCAGGTCGAAACTGATCCACAGCGGGTTGCCGGCGAAGGTGGACGGGGTCTGGTATGGGCTGTCGCCGAAGCTGGTGGGGCCGAGGGGAAGAATCTGCCACAGGCGCTGGCCCGTGGCTTGAAGGAAGTCCGCAAACCGGTAGGCTTCGGGGCCCATCTCGCCAATACCATACGGGCCGGGCAGGGATGTGGGATGCAACAAAACACCAGACGCACGTTCAAATTTCATGAATCCATTCTCCTTCTAATTCCATCACGTTAGCGCCCACTGTGGCACAAGAGGAAGACATTGTCGAAGCGTTTCATCACCCCAGAACTTTTTTCCTTTTCCGCCGTCGTCCAACGGCTGTATCAAGCGCGGGGGAAGCCTATGTCTGCCTGGCGAAGCAACCGGGAATGGAACGGATTGCCGGATATATCCTGACAGCACGGAGACAACTCCAGCGGGTGGAGGTGGAGGCGGAGACGTTTTCCACCGTGTGGAAGAGCGTTGTTCCACACGGTGGACTTCTAGGCGGCGGGGGTGGAGGAGGCCCGCCGAAAGGCGGTTTCTTTGGTGCGCCACAGGACGTAGGCGGTCATGATATAGGGCAACAGGAAAAGATAGCGGGCTTCGCTAGGCAGCAACGAGAGCTGCATCAGCGTGGCATCGAGCCCGGCCGCTAGGATGCCGGAGCGGTAAAAAAGCCACACTAGGGCGGAGAGCGTGCACACGCCGAGCCACAGCACCATGCCGAAACCAGCGTTGGCTTCACGGCGCAAGCCGTTTTCCCCCATGGAGGCGGCAAACCGGGCGGCGTGATGGTCCAGAGCCAGCAAAAGTAGTAGCAACACGACGGAATGGGCGACCACATTGGCGGCAAAATAGAGATGCGCGGGGGCCTGGCTCCACCACGAAAGAAAAGGACTCAGCGCCATAGCGACGGCCAAGAGTGCCCACGCCCCCTGCGGAGAGGGTCCGTGGCTCGGCCGGGTCATGTGCAGGCCAGTGATCAAGGGCAAAAAACACAAGGGCAACAGCAGTGCAGTGATGTAGGGCGGCAACAGCCCCCACAGGGTGACGGCTTGGGCCAGCAACAGTAGCGGCAAACTCCAAAAAAGGTTGGAAAATCCCCGGGCGGCCCGGAGGATGACATCTTGGGTTGGCGGAGGAAACGACATGGCCTCAGGCGCCCATCAACCGGTTGATTTCCGCTTGCAGGCCGTCCACAAAGCGTTGGGCGCTGAATTGCTCGGCATGGCGGCGAATGGCGACGGCATCCCAGGATTGAGCAGCGGCATGCTCGACGGCGGACAGGAGGGCCCCGGGAGTTCGGGTGTTGAAATAGACGCCGGTGACGCCGTCCACGACGGTTTCGAGCGCACCGCCAGCGCCATAGGCGAGCACGGGCTTGCCGCAGGCCTGCGCCTCCAGAGGGACAATGCCGAAATCCTCTTCGCCGGGAAACACCAGAAAACGGCAACGGCGGTAGAGGCTCCGGACGCCTTCGTCCGGTACGCGGCCGAGGAATTCCACATTGGGCCCGGCCTGCCGCCGAAGGGTTTCCAGCTCCGTCCCCACGCCGGAAATCTTCAAGGGATATCCACTTTGCGTATAGGCCTGCACGGCCAAATCCACCCGCTTGTAAGGCACCAAGGCGGACACGATCAAATCAAACCCGTCATGACCGCCTCCGGCGGCGGGCGTGAAATAATCCGTCGCAACGGGCGGATAGACGACGGTGGATTCCCGACCATAGCATGCCCGGATCCGATCCTGAATGTAGCGGCTGATGGCGACGAAGTGGTCCACCCGGCTGCTGGCGGCGCGGTCCCAGCGACGAAGGCGGGAGAGTTCCATGTTCAGCACGGCCAGCTTGACCGGATTGCGGCCGAAATAGTCCTCCTGCATGGACCAGGCATAACGCATGGGTGTGAAACAGTAGCAGAGATGTTTGGCGCCTTTGGGGGGGATGATTCCCTTGGCCACGCAATGGCTGGTGCTGAGCACCAGGTTGGTCTCCGGCGGAAGGCGGAAGGCCTCGATGGCGGCAGGAAAAAACGGGAGAAACCAGCGGTAATGGTTCCGAAACCCGGGCAGGCGCTGAAGGAAGGAGGCGTGCACGGCACGCTCGCGGATGGGCGCGGTGACCATTTCCGGGCGATACAGCAGAGTGTAAAGATCGGCTTGGGGATAGGCCTTGCAGATCCATTCCAGACAACGCTCCCCCCCCCGCATGCCGTTGAGCCAATCGTGCGAGAGGGCAACCTTCCATCCGGCCGTCATGGCATCACCTCCTGATAGGTCTGCCAGACGGCGTCCGCCGCGGCATCCCATGAAAACCGGCGGGCCTGCTCCAGGCCGACGGCACGGAGACGGGCGGCTTCGGCGTCATCCGTCAGCACCCGGCGCAGGGCGGAAACAGTGGCATCCAGATCGTCCGGCGGAACCAGCAGGGCGGCGGAGCCCGCCACCTCGGGCAGGCTGGTGACGTTGGAGCACACCACCGGCGTGCCGCAGGCCATGGCCTCCGCCACGGGCAGGCCGAAGCCTTCGTAGCGCGACAACAAGGCCAGAGCATCCGCGTCCTGATAGGCTTTCAGCAGGGCGGGCTCGTCCACATAGCCGGTCCAATCCACGCGATCGACCACCTCTAGGCGGCGGGCGGTTTCGGCGGCCTCTGGATAACGGGCGTCGGGCGGGCCGATGATCTTCAAGCGGACGTTCAACCCATCCGCCTTCACCAGCCTTGCAAAGGCTTCCACCAGAAATGGAAGGTTTTTATACGGGTCGCTCCGGCCCACATACAAAAGGGTCTGGGGACCGCCCAGCGTGGAGGGTTTGGGCCCCCCGGGCACGTAGCGCTCATCCACGCCGTCGTAAACGGTGGTGATCCGCTCGGCGGGGATGGGCAACAGGCGGATGATGTCCTCCTTCGCCGCCAAGCTGCCCGTGATTACGGCGTCCACGCGGCGGGCGATCTCATGCATCAGGGCCTTGTATACCGGGAAGAAACGGGTTTTGAGGGCCTGCGGCGTGAATTCGGGGTGCACGAGTGGAATCAGATCATGGATGTTGCAGACACACGCGGGGATATGCGGCCGACGGCGGGAAAAAGCGGGCAACGGCACCATGAAGTTGGTGGAGTGGTAGATGTCGATCCGATGCTTCCGAAGTAGCCGGGCGGCGGCCCACTGTCCTAATGGGGAAAACGGGCCGTACGGCAACTCGGCAAACACCACATTGGAGCGGCCATCTAGGTTGGCGGCCCGGCGGACGAAATCGCGGCGTTCCGCATTGCAGACCCAGATCCTCCATTCCACATCCGCCTCGCGGGCGGCGAGCCGCCGCAACAGTTCGAGCGTATAGCGCCCAATCCCGCTTACTTCGGGGAACACCCATCGCGCATCAATGGCAATCCGTTTCTTTCTGCCTCGGCTCATTCCGTATAGTGTATCGATTCCCCGCGATGCAAATCCAGTCCATTCTACGGCGCGGCCGACACCAAATCCCCCGGAGAGGTTCTTCTGCCCCTTGCCAGCATGAAGCAACCCGCGCTATCATCCCGGCCATGAATCCGACACGCACCGAAACCGACTCCCTGGGCCCCCGACTGGTTCCCGCCGACGCCGTTTACGGCGTGCAGACCACCCGCTCCATCGAAAACTTCCCATTCACCCATGCCCGGCTTCCGTTGGAAATCATCCGGGGCATGGCCATCCTGAAGCTGGCCGCTGCGCGCACCAACGCCCGCCTTGGCCAGTTGCCGAAGGAAAAGGAGGAGGCCATTGCCCAGGCCTGTGAAGAAGTCCTTTCCGGCACCTACGACGATGAGTTTCCCCTGCCAGTCTACCAGGCAGGATCCGGCACCTCCTCGCACATGAACCTCAACGAGGTGCTCGCGCACCTAGCCAACGAAACGCTCGGCGGCAAACGCGGCGATAAGGCGCCGGTGCACCCCAACGACGATGTCAACCGGGGCCAATCCACCAACAACATGTTTCCATCCGGCGCCAAGGTGGCCTTGATTCTTCAGCTCCCGGCCCTGGTGGATGCGCTTTCCATACTGACCACCGCCCTGCTCCGCAAGGCGGACGAATTTTCCAGCATCCTCAAGTCCGGGCGGACCCACCTGCAGGATGCAGTGCCGGTGACGCTGGGGCAGGAGTTCGGCGCGTGGGCCCATGCGGTTTCCCGCCAGATTCCCTCCATTGAAAAGGCAGCCGACCGCCTCCGCGAGCTGGGGGCCGGCGGCAATGCCGTGGGCACGGGCGTCAACACCAAGCCCACCTTCCGCGCCGAGCTCGTTCAGGCACTCAACGAGGCCACGGGTGAGATGTTCCGGCCCGCCACCAATGGCATCCATTTGACCCAGTTCATGACCGATTTCGCCTCCTTTTCGGCGGCGCTACGCTCGGCGGCGCTGGATGTGCAGCAAGTGGCCAATAACTTGCGCCTGCTGGCTTCCGGGCCGAACACGGGCATCGGCGAAATCCGACTGCCGGCCGTGGAGCCGGGCTCCAGCATCATGCCGGGCAAAATCAATCCCTCCATTTGCGAAGCGGTGAACATGGCCTGCATCCAGATCCAAGGACTGGATGCCGCAGTGGCCATGGCATGCGGAGCAGGCCAGCTGGAGCTCAATACGCACATGCCTCTCATCGGCACGAATGTCCTCCGGGCCGCCCAGTGGCTGACGGAGGCCGCACGCGTGCTGGCGGAGAAATGCATCGCCGGCATTACCGCAGATGTGGAAGCCTGCCGGCGCCATCTGGAAAATAGCGCGGGCCTTCCCACCCTGCTGAATCCGCGCCTGGGCTATGACCAGGTGGCGCAACTGGTGAAGGAGGCGTTGGCGGAAGGGCGCACCCTCCACCAGGTGGCGGTTGAAAAGGGCCTACTGACGGAGGCCGAGTACGACGCATTGATTGCCTCCTCCACCGGCCCGAACCTGTGAGCCCGTCGGCCTTCCATCCCCTGCTTCATCCCGATGCCCCCGTAGCCGCTTCCGGCCTGCCGCCACGGATTCTCGCCGTGCTCCAGGCCGACGGCTTTTCCACGCTTGGCGCCCTGGCCAAGGCAAAGGCCCCGTCGGCTTCCGCTTGGCTGGATGCCGACACGCACGGCCTTCTGGAGCGTACCACGGCATATCTGAGGGCCTGGCTGGCCGGGACCCCGCCCTCCCTTACGCTTTCGGCCTGGCTGGCCTTGTTCCTGCCCCCAAAACGGCAGGAGGTCCTCCGGCTTCGCTATGCGCTGGAGACCTCCTCCCCCTCGCTTTCCGCGCATGAAGTCTCGCTGGGCCGTGTGGGAAGCCAGCTACACCTCACCCGGGAGCGGGTGCGGCAACTGGCGAACACCGCTTTGCGCACCTTGAGTCAACCGCTCCCGGCGGCGGCGGCGGAGCCGTTGCTCCGGCTGGCGGAACAGGCTATGGCCGGAGCGGGAAATGCCCTGGATGCCGAAGGCCTAGCGGATTGGGCTGATCCGGCGTGGGGCGACCTTTCGCCGACGGGCGGCTTCCTGCTGCTGGCCCGGTTGTGGCCAGAACGCTTGACGGTTTATCGGAATTTCTTCACTCCCCTCCCCCCCCGGCAGGTGGACCATCTGGAAAAAACCATGCGGGATGCATTGATGCAGGCGGGAGAGCTGATGCCGGTGGCATCCCTCGCCGCAGGCATCCGGAAGCCCGCCGCCACCGTCGCCGGGCCGGATGGTGTGGAGGCCCTGTTGCTGGCTTTGCTACGGCACAGTCCGGACACTCTGGCCCTGAGGGACGGCCGGGCGGGGCTGGCCCACCGCGACTTGACCCTTCTGGTGCATGAAATCTTGGCGGAGCGGGGGGAAACCGCGCTCCCGGTCCTGCTGGACGCGCTGAATGCCCGGTTGTATCCGGAGTCGCAAAAAGGATCCGGTACGCTTCGGGACCTGTTGTTCCATGACCCCCTTGTCCGCAAGACGGCGCCGGGACGCTATGACCTGCCGGGAGGGCACCAGCCTACCTTTCTATTCCCCCCCTAATCTAACGCCTTTTCACGGATAAACATCTTTCACAAAACAATTTTGGAAACGCACAGATGTTCTGCCCGCCTTTCCTTAGACACAGGTTGAACTTCCCTTTTGGAATGCCTTTGAACTGGACCAAACGATGTTTTGCATAGCCTCAAAAGCTTTCTATGCCATTGATGCGCGACTCTTCGCTTGCGAACTCGTCCGCTCCATGCTCGACCCTCAAATGTTTCTGGCCGCCAAAATTCACAAGCCCATCATAGGCCTTCCAGCCATCCGAATGAATGGCCGCCTGCGGGGGCCAAAATAGCTCTCCTCGACCTTCCCCTCGAACGGATCGCCCTTAATTCGAGAACGATTCACATAGCGAGTGGCTGCCCCCTGCGCCTCCTCATATTTCCGGACAACACAGGATTTTCCATGCATTGGAAAAAAGATTCCGGAATTTTCCACTCATTGGAAAAAAAGTTTCCATGGAGTGGAAAATCCTAACGGGCCAAGCCCGGCAGATTGGGCAGGCCGCCGCCGACTCCCGGCCATGCCCCCGGCAACCGCGGTGCAGGCGCCTGTTGCGGGAAGAGAGCCATGAAATCCCGGTTGGTGGAGAGGGGCTGAAAACGGGGATCCTGCAAGATGGCCTGCCGGGCACTCACGCCGCCCAACTGGATGGCGGAACGGGCGGCGGCGACGGCCTCGGCATCACGGCGCAGATAGGCATAGGCGGCGGCGAGGTCCAGCCAGACATCCAGATTGCCCTGTTCGCGCTGGATGTATTGCTCCAAGGCATAGACCAGGCCGTCAATGCGCTGTTCCTGGGCGAAGAGCCCGGCAAGGCTGAGAATGACCTGCGGCGGAATGTTGGGCTCTTCGAGCAAGCGGGCGGCCAACTGCAGATAGGCGGAGTGCATGCCGGTGGCCCGGTATATGTTGATCAGGTCGAAGGTTTCCGTGAGGTCCAGCGGCTGGCCGCTACGCTGCTTCTGCTCCAGCTCCAGGCGGCGGGAGAGCATCTCCTGTGTCCGGGTGATTTGGAGGAGGAAGCTGTTGGCGCTGTCGTTGTTTGGGTCGAGCAGGACGAATTCCTCGATCAGCTTTTTGGCTTCTTCGAAGCGTTGCATGTTCATGTACATCTGGGCGAGGCGGAAGATGGCTTCCGGGCTGAGCGGATACAGGTCGATGGCCTGTTTGAAGGCATATTCGGCTTCATCGTACATCCGGCGGTAGTCATAGATGCCGGCGATGGCGCTACGCAACTTCGAGAAGGATTTGCGTGCGCAGATGTCCCGCGTGAACTTGGATTGGGAGAGGAGCCAGCGGGTATACCAGCCCCAGAAGTCGTGGTCCTTCTGCACCAGCGCGGGATCCAGCGAGGGAACCGGCTCGTCGTTGAGTTTGAGGATGATGCCGTGCGGCGTGAGGTAGGGATACATCCATTGGATGACGTAGCTTTCCTCTACATAAAAGTCGTGGCGGAATTTGTTTTCCTCGAAAATGAGCTGCGCGAGAATGCCGTTGATGGTCATGACGCCGCCCACGCCCTGCACGCTGACACGGCCGTTTTCAAACTTGATGTCGGCGCCGGCGGAAATGCGGCCGCTCTGCACATCCTCCACATAGCGTTGGAAGGCCTGGTTGCTGTCTTCGACGGAGGGGATGTAGATGGTGTCGCCGTACAGGTCGCGTGTGATGTTCATGAAGGTGTTGTCGGCGAGGGCGTTTTGGGTGATGAGGTAGACATCCTGACGCACATCGGCGGAGTAAATCATATAGGTGGGCACGAAGCGTCCGGGGTCGGTGCCGCCGTAAAAGATGGCGCCTTGGGCCATCGGGGGCGGATAATCCGGCGTGGGATAGGCCCCCCACTCGCGGTCAAAATCTGCGGCATTGGGGAACCAGTAGGTGAAATCCTCCTTGATGCCATCCACGCCTTGGAGGGCCCAGTTGCCGAACTGCCAGCCGAAGTGATGGCCGTTCTGCTCGGCGCCGCCCACAATGCGGACCTGTTCTTCGTCGCAAGCGTTCTGCCAGAGGAGGATGCCGGGAAGCAGAAGGCCGACGCCCGTGGCGAGCATGCGGGCGAGTCGTCCCCACAGCCGCTGGAACCAAGCGATGGAGAGCAGGATGCCGTAGCCCAGCCACAGAGCATACAAGGCATGGCTTTGAATGAACTGGACGCGGCCGATGAAGAGGGTCTGGATGTCTAGGGCCGGGTTCTGGAAAATCAGGAAGATCACGCTGACGGAGAAGAAACCGACCACGGAGGTGATCAGCCAGCGTTGTTGCGACACGCCGAGCTCGTAGTTCAAGCCGATGGCGGAGGACCCGGCCCAGGCCAGGGCAATTGCGACCGGCGGAGCGAAGACTAGGCCCAGATAAAACAACTTGCCGATGGGGGAGAGGTAGCCTTCCATGTCCGGAATGTCGGCGGCGTTGAACACCGCACGCAGGGCGTTCTTGTCCACCCAGAGCATCACCAGAAGGGCCAGGGCAAAAATGCCCCCAATCAGGACCCGCGTGCCGAGGTGGTAGGCCCGCATATCCGCAAGTTGCTTTTTGAGGTAGAGGGCCACCAAGGTGCAGAAGCCCCATACGGCCATCAGCAGAATGGGCATGATCAACAAGCGGTACAGCCATTCCGCACCGCCCCAGCCCAGTGTTTCGAGCACGATGAAGAGCGTGGAGCCCAGCATCAGGCAGAGGGCGGCGGGGAACACGGAGCGGTATTTCCCCTCCCACACAAACCCCCAGGCACAGAAGGGCAAAAAACCCAGCACGGCCACCGGCAGGGAGAATTGGCTGCGCAAGTCCGTCAAATAGGCGCCGAGCTGGCGGATGAATTTCTCGCTAAAAATATCGGTGGCGACAATGGCTTCGTACTGGCCACGCGTCACGGCGTGCATGAAGCCTTCCCATGTGCGGGCATATCCCCAATTCATCGGCGGATTTTGTTCGGAGGCAATGGGCAGGTACATATAGAACGCCACGCCGATTTCCGCCAGCAGGATGGAGACCGCCACGGTCTTGGCGTGGGGCAGTTTCGTGAAAGCCAGGCCGAGCGGCAGCAGGAAGAGCAGCCAGTAAAACGCGACGGCGGAGGAACCGACGCCGCCCCAGAACATCGCATCGAAGGGCGTGCCGGAACGGGAGGCGGGGGGCGGGAGAAGGCGGTCGAAAATCAACGGCGAAAAGCCGGGGGCGCTTCGGAGTGCATCTGTGGCAAAAAAGCCATAGGCCAACACCACCAGCAGATAGAGCCCCACCACCAGGCCGGCGCCGCAGGCCAGTCGGTGGGCCGGTTTTCGCCCGAGCGTGGCTTTGCCCATCCACAGCGCCAGCGGCACAGCTAGGAAATAATAGGTATATACCCAGAACTGGGGCGTGTCCGGACCGCGAGACCATTTCCAGAGGCTGCTGTCGAAGCCGGAGAGCTCCTGGAGATTCCCGCGAGCGAAGAGGGCGACGCCTTTGGTGGCCAGGATGAACCCAATGCCGATGACCACGGCGGCACGGGTGAAATCGCGGAAGAGTTCCGCATCCTTCATCAACACGGCCAGAGCCCATGCCAAGCCCAGGAACAAGAGGGTTTGATGGTTGGTGAGCCCGAGGCCGAAGAGGAAGGCGGCCACATAGAGCAGGGTGTCATTTTTGGGCCGGCACATCCACATGTAGATCAGCAGAAGAACCGCCATCTGGAAGAGGGCATTGAGGGCATACACTTCCACAATGACGCTCTGGGACCACAACACCGGGCTGAAGGCCAGCAACATGCCGCCGGAAATGCCGGCCACGAGGCAGAGCATGTTTTCCGTCCGGAAGCTGATGCGCTCGGTCAGCGTGGACACGCTACGGAGCAGGTCGGCGCCGGAGCGGCTGATCAGGAGGGCGAGCAGGCCGCACGCAAATGCGCCGGAAACGGCGGAGGAGAATCCCACGCCCCATGCCGGATTGGGATGGCCATTATACGTGACCCAGTGGAACACCCACTGGAAGAACCAAGTGAGCAGGGTCCAGATCGGATAGCCGGGCGGATGGGGAACCCCGAGAAAATCCGAGGCAACGGCCAATTCCCCGGAATCCTCCAGCGTCACCGTCGGCGCCAGAGTATAGGTATAGACCAGCAAGGTAAGCAGGGAAACAATCCAAAAGGCCCACCAGTCGATCCGGCGGAAGAAGGCGCCGGTGAGGTTATCCAAAAATCCCGCCTGCGCCTCTCCGGCCAATTGCCGAATTTGTTTTTCCGTCTCTTTTGTCACTATCATAATCGATGATCCACTTGGTTGTGCTGCAAAAGCTCAGGCCGGAACGCCTGAAACGCACAGCCCATGGACTTTCTCATACCCCCCGGACTTTTTCACGTTTTTTATTGAGGGCGGGCGGCCTCGATACGCGAAGAACGGGGCGTTCCTACTCCCGGCGGGCATCCAGCCGTTGCTGCTGTTCGAGAAGCTCCACGGCCAAACGGGCGCGATCGGCCAACTCCGGCCAGCGGGTCCGCATCTGCTGATCTTCGCTGAACCTTCGGTACATCTCCATGGCTTCCGGCCTTCGGTCCTGTTTGAGAACGGCCAGGGCCAGGTTCAACGGCACGTTGGGTTCATCCGGGGCACGGGCGAGCATTTCCCGGTAGACGCCCTCGGCGCGAGCGTATTGACCGGCATGCATCCATTCCCCAGCCTGTCGGTAGGCAAAATAGTCCTCGTGGCCTTCCAGCCGGGCCATGCGGAACAATTCTGCGGCTTGTTCATGCTCTTCCGCCTCGCATAGGGCGCGGGCTTCATATTCCAGTTGACCGATATCCACCGTCCTCCGGCAAGAGCGAAGCCACATGCCCGCCCACACCAGCCCGAAGACGGCCAGCAAGGCGGCGGCGAGCCAGGCATACATCCGGACATGTCGGCAGGAATCCAGCCAATGCAACAGGCCAGGCAGAGCGGGACGTTTTTCCCCGGCGGCGCAGGCTAGGACAGTCCACGCCGCCATTTCCAGCGGAAGAGCGCCGACGGGAAGCCCCTGGTGCAACATCTGCGCAAGAATGCTTTTGTGGGAGGTGTGCAACAGCAAAAAGAAAAAGAGGCACCATCCCCTCGGAGTCCACTCCATCGTGCGCCATCGGGCGGCGGCGGGACGAAGGGCCTCGCCCATTTCACGACTCTGCCCACTCCAGACCAGCGGGAAATATCCGCATGGGGACGGGTCCGGCTCCATTTCCTTCCCCGCCTCATACCGTCCGAAGGTGCCTTCTTCCTCATTCCAAAAGGTCTGCCTCAGCCATTCGTCCAGCTCGTTGCGCTCCCCTTCCGCCATGTCCAACGTATGTGCGACCTCCCGGGAGGTGTTTTTGCCGGAGAGCCGCTCAAAGGCGGCGATTTCGTTGGACAGCAACACCATCAAATCCACCGTGACACGTCCCGGCGCGAATTCGCCGGGAAAAAGCGCCTCTTCCGGCGAGGGCCAGACGGGAAGTCCCCTACCGTCGGGGTCGTACTCCTCCATGGCGGCGTCCACATATTGGGCCAAGTGGGGAAGGATGCGCTGCAAGAACACTTCGGCTTTCGGCAACACGCCGACGATCTGCTCCGCCAGCTGGCAGATGAAGGGGCACATCGGGAAGAGGCGATGGCGGGAATCCGCCGTGGCCAGCCATTCTTCCAGGAGGCGGGCGGCCGTCGGTGGATCGGTGTAAAACCATGCGGCAATCAACAAGGGAGCGTTCCGCCCGGCAGGCTGCAAATCCTGGGGTAAGGCGGCGGGGATCATTTATTCCCCCTTCTCCCGGCGCAAATCCCCCTGTCGGGGATCCTGCCCCACATTCCAGGCAGGAAAGCCGTCGCAGGACACGCAACGACCCAGCATTGATTTCATTTTGGCCCGCAGAACCCATGGCGCCACTTTGTGGATGTATTTCTTCATCACGGGCGCGGCGGTGCCGACCATCCAGCAGTTTTTGGGACAGGAACGAACCTGCCGACGGACGCGGTCCGCCTGTTCGGAAAACCAGATCTCTTCAAAGGACCGTCCACTACGGAGCGACCCCATGGATTCCATCCAATAGCGCGGTTCCAATCCGTTACAGGGATAAAGCTCCCCGTGGGGATCCACAAAAAAGTTCACCGTACCAGCCTCGCAAGGCAACAATCGTTTATTGCCACGGATGTAATTGATCAATCCCAAATTGAAAAAGGCCCTGAACCACGCCTTGGGATGTTTTTCCTTCAGCAGACGGTTCACCAGCTTTTCGAGATGGGCGCAGACGTCCTCCTGCTGGTCGATCAGGTTGTCTTCCTTGTGAAAATAATAGGAATTATGGAAAGCGGCGGTGGCGAATTCCAATTCCATGGTGCGGGAGAGGTCATACAGGGGGATCAGGTCCTTCGCGTTATAATTGGAGAGGGTCTGGCCGAATCCGATATCCTTAACGCCCATGTCGTAGAGGCGTTTGAGGGTTTCCATCCCGCGGGCAAATCCATCCGCCCGGCCCCGGAGGAAATTGTTCGTTTCTTCCAGCCCTTCAAAGCTCACCCGGATGCCGATCTGCGGAAAGCGTTCCGCCAAGCGGATGGTTTTCTCCACCCAGTATCCGCTGGTACTGATGACAATGCGGGGGGCTTTGGTGTACAGCACCTCGACGATATCCTCCACATCCTCCCGCAAAAACGGCTCGCCGCCGGTGACATTGGCGAACTTCAAGGAGGGTAGCAGGGTCAGCTCATCCGGGCGGATTTCGCTGTCGGCATTGGTCGGGTGCTGCCAGATGTTGCACATTTTGCACTGCATCTGACAGCGATATGTCGTGATGACCGACACATCCGTGGGCATGGCAACTTGTTTGGGCGAAGACTGTTTCATAGGGGGAATATCCATTTACCAAGATGCGGAAGTATAGGCCAACTTTCCGAGAAAAACAATATAACGGAATGGATTATTATTCCAAATTGCATCCCATTCAGGGCCTTGGTATCTTTCTCGCCCATGAAGCGTCCCGTTGAAATTGCCGTATTCGGCAGCAAATCCTTTCCTGCCTTTGCCGGGGCGGACCGCGTGGCGGAGAATATCCTGCTTCATCTGCCGCCGGACGAGTCGGTGCACTATACCCTGTATGTGGTCCGTACCCCCGGCCAACCCAAACCCTTCGATGTATCCCCCCGCCTGCGGGTCATCCCCCTTCCCGCGATGAAGGGCAAACACAGCCGGGCCACGTCTTTCTTCCTGCTGAGCGCCCTGCACGGCGTCTTTTTTCTCCGGCCCAACCTGGCGCACGTTCATGATTCGGCCTTCGGCCCCTTCACGTGGATTCTCAGGCTGTTCCGGCCCCGCATGCCCATTTTGGGAACCTTCCATGGCAATCCCTATGAAAGGGCGAAATGGAGCCGGTTCGCCAAATGGTTTTTGCGGATCTCGGAAGCGGCCTTCATCAACGGCTGCACTGCCCTGACCACCGTGGCGCGCGCCAAGGTGGCGGAGGTGCAGGGAAAATCCGCCACGCCCATCACCTTCATCCCCAACGGGGTCAATCCGAATCCCACCATTCCCGACACCGGCCGGCCGGAGGCGCTGGGCCTAGTTTCCGGCGCCTACCTGATGTTTGCCGCAGGGCGGATGGACCCCACCAAGGGCCTGCACCACCTGCTGGATGCATATGACCGGTTGGGATTGGACCTGCCGTTGCTGGTGGCGGGGGGCTTTGAAGGCCACAACCGGGATTACTCTGAAACGCTCCTAAAGCGGTGCAGGGAAAATCCGCACATCACCCTGCTGCCCCGCCTGCTCGGCCAGGCGGAGCTGTTTGAACTGGTGGCCCATGCCCGCTTGTTCATTTTTCCCTCGGAGGTGGAGGCCATGAGCATGATGCTTCTGGAAGTCATTTCATGCGCAACCCCGTTGATTGCCTCCGATATTCCGGAAAACACGGAGGTGACCGGAGAGGCCTATCCGTGGCTGTTCCGGAATGCCGATGCCGCCGACCTCGCCCGGGTGCTTTCCCTTTTCCTGACCAAGGGGGCGGGCGAGGAAACCCGGGACCTGCAAATCCGCTGCGCCCGCGATTTCAACTGGACCGCCATTGCGGAGCGATATGCCGATTTATACCAGCACCTGCTGGCCCCTTGAGCCTTCGTCGCCCGCCTGGCCCCTCCGGTGCGCTTGTTCCACCGGCCTGAAGGAGGCTCCGTGTATATTTCTTTTCTTTTCCTTGCATAGTGTGGTAGCTTCTCGGAGTCTTTATGCAGGATTATGTGCAAAAATTTAAAGCGTGGTGGAGCGGTTTTCACTGGAGCCCCCTCTCCGCCGCGGCGAAACGGGAGCTGGCTTTCTGGGCCGTCGTGATTGGCGGATTGTTCTTCATGTTCCATCTGCACGGCAATACGCAGGAGGTGGCCTCCGCTAGGCATTCTATTTTCCTGTGGCTACGGACCCGCTGGGTCGGAGACTATGCCTATTGCCAATTCCTCCCACTGGCGTCCTTGGCGGCCGTGTGGCTCCGCCGCAAGCAGATCGCCCGGGCGGAAAAGCATGTGGATTTCCGAGCGGTTCCGATCCTTCTGCTGGGTCTGTTTCTGCACTGGATCGGCGTTCTGGCGCAACAGCCCCGCATTTCCGTGGCCGGCTTCATCATCCTGTTGTGGGGCCTTCCCTTCCTTTTTTATGGGTACGGTGTGGCCAGGCATTTGCTGTTTGCATGCGGATATCTCTTCTTGGCCATTCCGCTGAATTTCATCGACAGCATGACGGCGCCGCTCCGACTGTTCGCCACCCACGTGTCTGCCGGCTTTCTCAACGGCATCGGCATCGAGGTGGTCCGCGTGGGTTCCGGCCTGTTCTCGCCGGACAACAGCAAGTTTTCCTTCAATGTGGCGCCGGAGTGCAGCGGATTGCGCTCCCTGCTGGCCATGACGGCCCTGATTGCCTTTTATTCGTGGTACAGCCAGAAAACCCTCGCTAAAAAGTGGATCCTGTTCCTGTGCAGCATTCCCATCGCCATTGTGGCCAATATCTGCCGGATCGTGCTGGTCGTCCTCATCGGCGCCTTCTTCGGCCAGGAGACCGCCATGGGACTCTGGCATGACTATTCAGGATATCCCATTTTCCTCATCAGCATTGCCTTGGTGCTGCTGGTGGACCGCCTGTTGAACACGGATTACCGAAACGCATGGATAAAAATCAAAAATCTATTCTTATCGCGCGCCTCTTCGTAATCGCGGCGTTTGCGATTACGTCCTGGGCGTTGATCTTCCGGACGGGCGTCGTCAGCACCGACGAGGCCGGAATCGTCCTGCACCTGCCCAGCCACGTGGCGAGTTGGCAGGGCGTGGAGATCTATTTTTGTCCGGATCGCAAGTGCGGCGGGCAGTATTTCGCCACCCAGTTGGATGGGGCCACCGTATGCCCGCGCTGCGGCGAAACGCTCGGCCAGATGAATTGGGCGGAACGCGCCATGCTACCGGCGGATACGGGGTTGGTCCGTTCCTATTACGCACGGCCTGGCAATACCGACGGCATCCATGCCACAATTGTTTTGAGCGGGGATGACCGTTCCAGCATCCACCGACCGCAGGTGTGCATGACGGCCAACGGATACGAAATCATGGATGAGCGGACCATTGTCATTCCCTTGGCCTCCCGGGAGGAACCGCTTGAAGTCATGGTGATGGATATGGACCGTGCCTATACCGACGAAAGCGGCCGGACGGCATATCATACCATTTATTATGCCTATTGGTTTGTCGGGAAGGGACGGGAAACGGCCTCCCATGTGCAACGCATGGCCTGGATGGCCATCGACCGCATCCTCTACGGTGTTTCCCACCGGTGGGCCTACATCGCGTTGTCCGGCAATCGGACGGTGGGTTCCGATGCACACCTGCAGACCATTGCCAACTTCGCCAGCCAACTCCATCCGACCCTTTTGACGCCTGAACCTCCAACGAAAGTCTCCCCGCCATGAGCATGACCTCCTCGCCCACCACCCTGATTACCGGCGGCGCCGGCTTCCTCGGCTCCCACTTGTGCGACCGCTTGCTGGCGGAGGGGCACCGGGTGATTGCCATGGACAACCTCATCACCGGCAACCTCGACAACATCGCCCACCTCCGCTCCCGGACGGATTTTGAATTCATCCACCATAATGTGTGCAACCACATCGATCTTTCCGCACCGGTGGACTACATCTTCCATTTTGCCTCTCCGGCCAGTCCGATCGACTACCTCGAACTGCCGATTCAGACGTTGAAGGTCGGCTCGCTGGGCACGCACAACGTGCTGGGCTTGGCAAAAGCCAAGGGCGCACGCCTCCTGCTGGCCTCCACATCGGAGGTTTATGGCGATCCGCTGGTGCACCCCCAAGTGGAAACCTATTGGGGAAACGTCAATCCAATCGGACCACGCGGCGTGTATGATGAAGCCAAACGGTTTGCGGAGGCCATCGTGATGGCGTATCACCGCTATCACGGCTTGGAAACCCGCATTGTCCGGATTTTTAATACCTACGGCCCCCGAATGCGCCCCAACGATGGGCGGATCGTCCCGGCGTTCTGTTGCCAGGCGTTAAAGCGGGAACCCATGACGGTGTTCGGCGACGGCAGCCAGACCCGCTCCTTCTGCTATGTGGCCGACCTGGTGGAGGGCATCTACCGGTTGATGATGAGCAACTATTCCGAACCGGTGAACATCGGCAACCCCCGTGAACTTACCGTCTTGGATTTTGCCGAAAAAATCCGCACGCTGACCGGCTCCACGTCCCCCATTGAATTCCGGCCCCTGCCTGTCGACGACCCGAAAATCCGCCAACCCGCGATTGCCAAAGCCAAAGAGTTGCTGAACTGGGAACCACAAATGCCCCTGGAAAAAGGGCTTGAACAAACGATTGAATACTTTGCGGGATTGCTGCAAAAGGGTATGATTTGACCGTTGAACCCCTGAAAGGAAATTCCATGCACCTTCGTTACATCAACAAACTTGGCATTTCTAAAGATATTGAACTGACCACCGAACCTCTTTCCATCGGTCGCTCCCGAGAGGCGGACATCTCGCTACTGGACGACAAGGTCTCCCGGGTCCATGCCGGCATCCGCCTGTCCAACGGGGCGTTTTATTTGAAGGATCTCAAATCCCGTAATGGCACCTTCGTGAACGGAGAGCGGGTGGAGGATACCGTGGAGGTGAAGGCGGGCGACAGGATCCAGATCGGCTCCACGGTGTTCGTCATGGAAAATGCCAGCAAGGAGGAGGCGGAAGCACAGGCCTTCAATTCTGTGGAAGATGCCATGGACGATGGAAAAGGATATTCCACCATTCTGAAAGAAATCGTGGAGGACATTACGCCCTCCGCCACCGAAGCCGCCGCAGAAGAAGCCGCTCCTTCGGCAAGTGCATCCACACCGGCTTCCATCAAGATTTCACGGCCCGCCATCCGGATTTCCTCCGCCCCCCAAACTCCGCAGGATCCACCGGATGGCACTTCCCCTGCGGGGAAAAAGAAGATTATTATCAAGCGATAAGGGTGCGCCGACTTCCGTCCCAAAAAAAGATTCAACGTTTGATGAAGTTTAGGCTTGCCGCGCATCGGCTCCTCGCGTAGTCTCCACATTGAACCTTCTGCATGTCCATGGGTCGCCGATATGCGGAGGGTAGGTTATAGCGCGGTCCATGGTTACTAGGAGTTGATGATACTGTGAAAATATATGTTGGGAATCTCTCGTTCAAAGCCACCGATGATGATCTGCGCTCTACCTTTGAGCCGTACGGTGAAGTGGTTTCGGCACGAGTGATTAAAGACAGGGATACCGGCCGCTCGCGCGGGTTTGGTTTTGTCGAAATGCCCAATCAGGAACAAGGCAATTCCGCGATTGAGAAGGTCAATGGTATGGAGATCGTTGATCGCGCTGTTCGCGTGAATGAAGCGCAGGACCGCCCCCCACGCCGCTAGTCCCGATTCGAACAAACCCCCGGTGGCTTACACCAGGGGGTTTTTTATTGCCCTAGCGGGACGCAACCTCACCCGACCGGATGAAAGGCCGGGGCAATGCCGAATTCCGTTTCCAGAATCTCCACCAACTCCGTCAGGGGAAAGCCCACCACGTTGGTATAGGAACCTCGGATGCGGCGGACCATGTAGGAGGCCAACCCCTGAATGGCATAGGCTCCCGCCTTGTCCATGGGCTCCCCGCTCCGGATATAGGCCGCCATCTCCTCTTCTGAAAGGGTTTTGAATTCAACATCCGTGGAGACCACGCCGGTATGCACCCGGTCCTTCCCGGACACATCGGGTCCTCGCACGCAGAAGCCGCTGACGACTTGATGGGTCCGCCCGCTCAGGGAGCGCAACATGTCGCGGGCGGAAGCCTCCGACGCCGGCTTTTCCATAATGCGCCCATCCAGCACCACCACGGTATCCGCCGCCACCACCACCCGAGCAACTCCCACCCGGGCGGCCACGTCTCCAGCTTTTTCACACGCATTGCGCTGGACATAGTCCAACGCGCTCTCCCCTTCCCGCGCCTTTTCCTCCATCCCGGGACAAACCACCTCGAAGGCATATCCCAGTTGCTTCAAAAATTCACGCCGCCGCGGGCTTCCGCTGGCCAGGACCATGTTAGGGTTCTTCAACATATATCTCTCCATGTGTTTTTCGGGAGGCGCCCGTGCACCAGCGGAATCCTTTTTCCGTCAACGCCCCCAACAAGCCGTATTGAAGGGAAGCTGCGGGCGTCCAGCGCTTCCAGAAGGAATGAGGCCGGGCCCGCCGGGCGGCCTTCAGCCAGCTTTCCAGCCCCGCCACGGATGTCACAGCCCCATCCAAGGCATACAGATTGATCCGGCGGACGCCACATCCCAGCACGGTTCCCACGGCCTGCTCCAAATCCCGGGTGTCCCTCATGCCGTACAAATAATTATAAAACAAGTCCCCCCCGCCGAATAAAGCCGCCCGCTCGGCATTCTGCGGGATGTCGGCATAATCGCCGATCAGGCCCACATCCATGGCCGCCCGCGGACCATAAAACCGTTTGGCGAGAGTGGCATAACGGTTGAGCATGCCCACATAGGATTCCTGACTGACTTGATATCGGTAGGTAATAAAGGAAAGGGCATCCCAGCCGATGCCGCTGACAGGAGCGTTCAGGGCATCCTCCAACGCGACGTTCCCGCGCTGCTGGGCATCCAGAAAGGCCCGGTTGGCCGCCCCATCCACGCCATAGCCCTTGCCGCGCAAGGCGGCAATCAACTCGTTGAGCGCCTGCACATCCCGTTGAAATTCGTCCGGATCCAACTGTTCCTTGAGAATCCGCACCAACTGCCGGGGGCTCAAGGTGAGGCAGGCGGCAAACAATTCACGCCCGAGCAGGGGGGAGGGCTCGCAATCGAACACAAACGAACGAACCGCCAGGCCTTCCCGAGTAAAATAGTCGGCCGCTTCCAGCGCTAGCCGACGAGTGGCGGCCATGCTGGCCTGGCCGACATATAAATGTTCGTCGTAGGGAAGTAGCAGCCAGGCATCCACGCCCACGCCGGCTTGCTCCGCTGCGCGCAACAGGGCGGGCAACGAAGGATCCTCCAAACTCTCCCGCTCCACATGCAGAATCAAATCGCACCGATACCGCGCCAGAACCGGCAGACAGGGAAGGATGTCGCCATACGGGAGAAATTCGCACCACATGGCTAGGCGTTCAATGGCGGGTGGGGGCGGCGGCTCCGCACAGGCCGGCTGGATTCCGCAGAGGACCGCAAGGCCAAAGAAAAAGCGGGCTTTTTTCATTTGTCCAATCCTTCCGTTCCGGTTTCCTGTTGGCCTGCACCCCGTTCAAACGGGATGGACCTTCCACCTCCGAGCGCCGTCCCGGAAGGCGCGTCCGCACGATGGTTCTTTCTCCAAAACATGGGTTGGCATTATCCCCGCCGACCATGGTTTTTCAATGTATTTCTTTTGCCGGGCTGGTCTTGACGGCCCCCCTTCCTCGTACGCCGCTACCGAAAGCAAAAACAAAACAGGCGTTCCCGGCGGCCTCTTCTTCAATCCGCCGGGAACGCCTATGCAAAGGTGTCTTTTCGCCTGCCCCTCAAGGACGGCGATTTTCGAGCCTATTTTTTCTTTTTGCTACCCAATTCGGCGATCATTTCTTCGACTTCCTTGCGGCCGTGGTCGTAGAATTTCTGTTCATCAGGAGCCAGTTCATACAACAGCCGGAGAAATTCGCCGGCATGCTCGCGCTCTTCATCGGCAATATCCACCAATACCTTCTTGGCCAGCTTGTTGTCGGTGGATTCCGCCAGCTGCATATACAACTGGATAGCTTCATACTCCGACGCCATATTGAAACGGATGGCGCGGATCAGTTCCTCGTTCGTCAATTTCCGGTCTGCTTTATTCCCTTTGAAGGGATCGCTGAATGATGGCATAAAAACCTCCTGTTTTGCTTCTACCACTTCTTCGGCACCCGCTCCGGTGCCACGGTGGACAGGCTAAGCAAAACTTCATGCACCAGCAAGCATAAAGTTATATTTTTGTTATGGCGCCATAGCGGTCTTATTTCCAAGACCGGCCCAACAGCATCACCCCCCTTGCCGGGGGCGGTTGTTTTTCTGGTCCCAATACGGCGACATCCGGCGGAGATTGTTCACCACCAAGGGAAACACCTCGGCAATGCGGCGGACGTCTTCCTCCGTGGTATACACGCTGAAACTCAACCGGATGGAACCGTGCAGCGCAGTAAACGGAATGTGCATGGCCCGAAGCACATGGCTGGGCTCCAGCGAGCCGCTGGAGCAGGCGCTTCCCGTGCTGGCGCAAATGCCGTAGCTGTTCAACTCGGTCAACATGCTCTCACCCTCGACGTAATGGCAGGCCAGATGCAGGGTATTGGGCGTTCGGGGAACCCCTCGTCCGTTCACTTCCACATAGGGAACCGTCTCCACCAGTTTTTTTTCCAACCAGTCACGCCATTTTTCAATACGGACCATCTCGGCCGCATGCGCCTCGGCCAGACGGCAGGCTCTGGCCAGCCCGATGATGTACGGCACATTCTCCGTGCCGCCGCGCCGTCCGTTTTCCTGATGACCACCCAGCAACAGCGGCCGCATGGCGGTTCCTCGCCGGACGAACAGAACGCCCACTCCCTTTGGCGCATGCATCTTGTGGCCGGAAAAAGACAACAGGTCCACATGCTGTAGAGCGCCATTCAGATCCAGAACCGCCTTGCCGGCCAACTGGGTGGAATCCGTATGAAACACAATTCCGGCGTCCGTTTCCTTGGCAATGCGCGCCCATTCCCCCACGGGCCAGATCACACCGGTCTCGTTGTTGGCCTGCATCAAGCTCACCAGCAGGGTATCGGTCCGGAGGGCCCGGACATACTCGGCCGTGGTGATCCGGCCCTGCCGGTCCACCGGAAGGGTGGTGAGCTCGTAGCCCCGCCGCTGCATTTCCCGGCACACTTCCATGACGGCCGGATGCTCAACGGAACTGGTGATGATGTGCCGACGAGCAGGATTCGCCGCCGCCGCGCCAAAAATGGCGGTGTTGTTGCTTTCCGTCGCGCACGAGGTGAATAGGACTTCCGTCGGATCCACGCCGCCGAGAAACGCCGCCACATCCGCACGCGCCTGCTTCACGGCCCCAGCCACGTGCAGGGCCTGCTCATACATGGAGCTCGGATTAAAAAATTCACGCCCGAAATACGGCTGCATGGCCTCCACCACTTCAGGCGCCACCATGGTGGTGGCGTTGTTGTCCGCATAAATCCATTTCGAGCCGCTCATGGCGCTGGTCCTCTCTTACACCGGAATGACTTCAATCCGTTTATCCACCTGATCGCGGAGGGTTTGTTCCACAATCAGCTTCAAAGTCCGCGACGCGCCCATACAACCCGCACAGGCGCCGCGCAGGAGGCAATAGACCTTCCATCCCTTGATGTCCACCAGTTCGATGTCTCCGCCATCCCGCTTCAGCACGGGACGGATGGTTTCATTGATCACGCTTTCAATCTGCCGGGACACCTGGAAAGGGGAACGCCCAGGCGCGTCCACCGATGCCGTGGATTCAACGGCTGGAGGCGTGGAGCACGTTTCGCAGGAGCCCCAGGTGTCGTTCAGAATGTCCTGGAGGCCACCGGGAGCATACCGGCAAGCGCCGCACATGCCGCCGGCCTTCAAGGCGGACACAATGTCCTCCACGGTTCGCAGGTTCAATTCCTTGATTTTCCGGCGCAGGTAGGGCTCGGTCACGCCAAAGCATTTGCACACCATGCGACCTTCGCTCTCCTCTGTGGCTTCCCCGGTCCGTTTGACGCCATGGGCGGCCAAGTCCACGCCCCGCTTTTTCGCCCAATCCGCCACCGCCGCTTCCAGGGCCTCCGCCCCCATGACGGAACAATGGATTTTCTGCTGTGGCAGACCATCGAGATAATCCACGATGTCCCGATTACTGATTTTCAACGCGGCAATGGGGGTCAGGCCCTTGCCCTCGATCAAGGCGCAAAGCGCTTCGGAGGCCGCAATGGCCGAGGTGCATCCGAATGTCAGATATCTGGCCTCCACAATGACGTCCTTGAGCGGATCTTCATCTTTTTTCACGCGGAATGTAAACTTCAAGGCGTCGCCGCAAACGATGGAGCCATGCTCACCCACGCCGTCCGCATTCTCAATTTCGCCCAGATGGGTTCCCGGCTTTCCCTGCACCGCCGCCATGAAAATTTCTTTTGTTTTATCGCTGTATTCCCAAGCCATTCTTCAGCCTTTCGTTCCGGCAACCATACCGCCGCTCCCACCTTTTGCAAATGATTGTTCCGTCCGCCTCTTCATCCCTGGTCTTCCAGCCGACGACCGTGTTTCAGAATCCGGATTCCCTTGGTGAACATCCGCTTGAAGAACGGCGGGCAGTCCTCGACATAATTGATGACCAGCGGCCGGTTCACATAGCGGAAGTCATGCCGGGCGCTCATGCGCTTCCACAAATCGTAGTCGTCAAAATAATCCTGCGAATTCCATCCGCCCACCTCCTCCACCAGCGCCCGGGTGTGCACCACATTGGCTGTATTGATGAAATTGTAGCGCATGAGTTTTTCCCGGTTCCAGCGGTGTAGCCAGGGCTGGAACGGATTTCCCCAGATTTTCCGCCCGGTCTTCTTGTCGCGGTATTGAGAACGGCAATAGAACACGGGCTGGTGAGGTTGGCGGCGGACGGCGCGCAGCATGACACGGAGAAAATCCGGATGGTAGGCATCGTCATCATCCAAATAGGCGATATAGGGCGCCCGGGACATATGGAAAATGCCATGGTTCTTGGCTAGGGCGCCATGGGCACGAGGCGGGGACTTTTCCGGCAAATTGTAAAAACGAAGCCGCTCATCCCGATAAGAAGCCACCACTTCTTCGGTGTGGTCGGGCGTGCAGTCGCCCACAATGCACATTTCCCAATTCGCCTCCACGCGCTGGGCTAGGACGGAATCGATCGCACGCCGAAGCACATCCGCGCGGTTATAGGTGCTGGTGATGATGCTGATATCGGGGCGCGGAGTCATGGCAACGGTACATCCTTCTGCAGGAAAGACAGGGCGACTTCCACATTGGAGGGCATCAGGGCCAGTCCTTTTTCCGTCCCCGGGCCGCCGAAGGAATAGCCGTAGTCGATATTGATGCGGTGGTCCGCCAGCACCTGAAGCATGCGGCCCAATTCGCCGGGTTCGTTTTCCACATGCACCAGCAGAACATCCTGCTCCGTCACCAGCTCGCCGGAGTCCTCCACCAGCTGCCGGGCCTTCTCCGTGTCATCCACGATCAAGCGCGCATAGCCGTGATCCTCCGTATCCGACAAGGACAACCCGTAGATATTGACCCCATGCCGCCCCAGAAAGGTCGCGAGGGATGCCAGAGCCCCTTCTCGGTTCTGTAGATACACCGTCAGCTGCTTGCCTTTGGAAAATACCAGCGTAGGCGCGTGCATGTCAGAATACAAAGCGGGCGGCCGTTAAACGGCGTTCCAGCTCGGCCAGGACTCGGTGGTCATCCTTGGGCCCCTCGGATTCAAACGTGGCCCCGAAACGCAGATAGGCGCCCGCATCGTCCCATGGCACGGTGGAAATGCTGTGTTCCCGGATCAGGTATTGTGAAGCTTCTTCCGCATTGGCAAACACCAAGCCGTCGGCGGTTCCCTTGGGCGCGGCCACATATAAATAGAAAGTGCCACCCGGCATCCGAGCCTTGAACCCGGCGGCCTTGAGCGCCTTGACCAGCCCCCGAAGCCGCCGCTGATAATGTATACGAATTTTTTCGGCTAGGCGGATGTCCGCAATGCCCGCACACGCGGCCACCTGGATGGCTTTGAACTGGCCGCTGTCGATGTTGTCCTTCACTTCCGCCACCGCCTTCACGGCGCGGGCGCCTCCGGCCACAAACCCCAAGCGCCAGCCGGTCATGTTATAGCTTTTGCTCATGGAATGCAGTTCGATGGCGGCATCCTTCCCACCCGGGCGCGACAGAATGGACAACCGCTCCCGGCCATAGACGAGGGTGGCATAGGCCGCATCCTGCACAATCAGGATGTTGTGCCGGTTGGCAAAGGCAATCAATTCGTCAAAGAAGTCTTCCGTGGCCGCCGCACCTGTCGGATTGTTGGGGTAATTCACATAGAACAGCTTCACGCGTGAAAGATCCGTCTGTTCCAACGCCTTCAGGTCCGGAAAGAATTTATTGCGGGCGCTCAAGGGCACCGGCAGGACCGTTGCGCCCAAATACCGTGTGTGGGTGGCCAGCACGGGATACCCCGGGATCGTGGCCAGCACGGAATCCCCCGGATTGACAAAGCAAAGCGGGAGCATGGCCAAGGCGGGCTTGGAACCGATGGTATGGTTGATCTCCGTGGCCGGCTCCAAATCCGTCACTCCGAAAAAATCCGCCATATAGGCGGCCGCCGCCTGCTGGAACAACAGGATGCCATTGTCGGCATAGCCCCGGTTTCCGGGCTCATCCACCGCCTTTTTCAGTGTTTGGCGGATCACCCGCGGCGCCATTTGGTCCGGCTCTCCCACGCCGAAATCCAGCATTTCCACATCCGGATGAGCTTCCTGCGCCGCACGTTTGGCCCGTTTGATCTTTTCAAATTTGTAAATCGCCGTGCGTTGCCCGAAAGATTCTCCACCGATCCGGTCCGCAAATAATTTTTGTATGTTCATCTTTGTTCCTTTTCAAATCCACCTAGTGATTATTCATGCAGGAGGGGGGCTTTTCAATCGCTTTCTACGGTTTCCACACGCGAAATTGCCCTCTATTTGAATTTTTGCATTGTCTTCGCCCCACCCTTGTGGCACATACAGCGGTCTATTGTTTCACTTTTTACCCGGAATAGGAGCTTTTGTCATGAATGTTTTGCACGTAATCGCCAATCCACGTCCGACGGAAACGTCGGTCTCCAAAAAAATGGCGTTTGAATTTTTTGCCGCCCTGATGGAAAAGAATCCGGACATCTTGGTCAACAACGTGGACCTCTACCAGAACAAGCCCCCCTTTGTGAGCTCGGATGCCATCAATTATTTCTGGCGCCCCGTGATTGATTCGGCCTATATCCCGTCCAAAGCCGAGGAAAATGCCGCTAATTTCTCCAACAACAACGCCCAAGCCGTGGTGGATGCGGATGTCGTTGTCTTGACCATGCCCGTCTGGATCAACAGCATGCCGGCCATCTTGAAGGCATGGTTGGATCAGGTGATGGTGCCGGGCAAGCTGTTCAACATGGGCCCCGAGGGTCCGGTCCCCACCCACCACATCCAAACCGTGGTTTTGCTGGTTTCCTCCGATCAGGTCTACAAGGAAGACGACGAACGCGACGGCCTCACTCCCGCCATCCGCGCCATCTTCCATTACATCGGAGTCGAGGACATCCAAATCGCCTGGGCCGACGGCCAGGATGCCTCGCGCCACTTTGATTCCGCTGAACGCCGGGATATGGCCATTGAAGCCGCCCGGGAAATTGCAGAGGATATCGCCGAGCTGGCCTGATTTTCCCCCCCTCCCTAATTCCGGATCAAGGCGGATGGTTTCCATCCGCCTTTTTCATGCCCTGCCGCCTTCCGCCCCCTTTCCTACTTGCACTTTGCCTCCCCTTGCGTAAAACTGGCCGGGATGGTGAAAGGGCTGGTTTATTTTATCTGCGCGGCCTTCTGGTGCACCGCCGGGATTCTCTCTTCCATGGCGGGCGGCGGACCTCTGAACACCTTGGTGGTGGTGAACGGCAACAGCCGGGATTCCCGCCTGCTGGGAACCTATTATGCGGAAAAGCACGGCCTGAGCGCCTCGCACATCTGCACCATCCACGTGGACGCCCGAGCATCCTCGATCTCCCGAGAGGCCTTTGAAAACGATATCCGGATGCCGATTGCCGCACACCTCGCCCAGCATCAACTGGAAGGGCAAATCGATTACCTGGTGTTGTGCATGGGCATTCCCACCCGCGTCGAGAATTTCAACGGCCTGACCGCCGCGTTGTATTATGGGTATAAAGAAAAAGCCCCCGATGCCCCCCTATGCAACATCGCGCCGGATTCCGTCAATCAATACTATGCCTCCGAACTCGCCTATAGCGCCCGAGCAGGCTGGAACCAAACCAACACCCCCATCCCGTTTTTGCTGACCGCCGCAGATCTGGCCACCGCCAAACAGGTGGTGGACCGTGCGGTTCTGGCCAACCAGTCCCCGCCGGTCGCGGATGCCCTCTTCGGCCTGTACGGCTCAAGCGATGCCGCCCGAAATGTGCGCCACCGGCGATATGAGGCGGCCGCCCGCATCTATTCCCTGTATGGGAAAAGAGACATGCTGGATGTGCAGCAGAGCACCTCCCCCCTTCCTGCCA
>JAISGX010000023.1 GCA_031262805.1 Verrucomicrobiota bacterium
GTGGCCGAAGCCGACGAGGAGGCCCCCGGCGGCTTCCTTGCAGATCGCACCACCCATACCAACGCGCTACGCACCATGCTCACCCTTTCTGCATGCGGCCCATCCGGTGCGGCGGGTAATTTGGTCTTGAGCTGGGATTCTTCGGTTGTGAATCTTTACACCGCCCCAACGGGCGGAACCGCCTTGGAGCAGTTCATCAAGCCATTCAGCGGGTTCAATGGAACAAATCTCTACGTCGAAGGCATCGCCCCCGGCAGCAATACCCTTTCATGGAGCTATTCCGGACAGTCCGATTGCGTGGATATAATCAAAACAACCGTTCTTAAAGTGGAGTCAATCGAAGCGTCATCTACGGTCGCCGATAACTCGCCACAGTTCTTCGAAGGACATAAACCGTGGCCTTTCGACAACACCAAGAGCCCCCCACCGGACAAGCATCTAGTGATATTCTTCAAGGATATGGTCGATTCTTCTCTCAACGTGCAAGACTTCGATGTCGAACTCAAAGCCCATGTGTTGTCGGAGGATATTTCCGAGGAGCACTTTGATGAAAGCTGGGTGAGGGAGTCCGGTCCGAGTTCCGGGGATTTTGATCGAACGGATACTTTTGAGGTGAAGTACCAGAATCCCAAGGAAGGCGGTGTTTATCATTTCGAGTTCCGCTTGGGCTTCGATGGCGAGATCGCAAGCGAGGCGAATGTAGTCTTACCGTTGTCCGGAGCCGAAGTGGATGGCATTGTCAGCGCAGACATAGCACGCGCAAACACCTTTGCGGCAACTGTCGTAAGCAATTATTCTTGGTTCGCTCGGCAAAACCCCCTGAACGGGATAAAGTGGTTTGTGACAGATGGTCGCGGGGACTATCTTGGCCGACCTGACAACTCCGCCACTCCGACAGTGTGGGCGTACAATCAAGTACGCACCGCATCCTCGACTTTCGGCATGGGGGCTGTGGCGACATGGAAAGGAACACCTGTACGCGTGGCCAAGCTGAGTAATTTCATGGTTGGCTATGGCGCAAAAAAAATCGGCGTGAATCCTGTCTTCGCGTGGATGTCTCAGGTCATTGGAACCTTCAATGATTCGGCAGCTTCTAAGAGTTGGGATGCTGGCTGGGCTGTGGCAGGAGGCGCTGATTATCACACAACGGTCTCCGTACTCGTTGTTGATATCTGGGATGAAGCCGATGAAAAGAATCGGAAACTGTGGCCGAATCCAAATACGGCGGCGAACTATGTTGCGCCGAATTCATTCTGGGATCCGGACAATCAGTTTACATCCCCCGGGTTCCTTTACATGTCGAGTCCATAATCAGAGGAACAAATTGCCATGAAACGCACATTCATACACTTCACTCTTGTCACACTTCTGGTTGCTCTCGCGAGTTATGGGCAAACGAACTTCCACGAGCAGGTGTCTCAACTGTGGTTCGACGGATACAAGGGGGATGTTCTTGCCATTGCCAACACGCGACTGCAGGCAGACACAAACGACATCGCGGGACTTATTTTGAAGATGGAATACGAGATGGAATACTTGGAGCTTCAAGAAGTGACCAACACAATGGCTCGCGTTATCGATGTGGGCACCATGATCGAGACCGAGGAGTTTTCATCTCTGTTCCCCCTGCTTGAGGGTAGCATTATTCACCTCATAAATATGATTCCTCTATATCCAACCAACGAACTGGCTGCGGATATTGATAAAGCGAATATTGCAGGAAAATCGCTATCCTTTGGCGTTGCGATCAAAGCACTTCAGGACGACGGATATTTTGATGAATGATCGGTGTCGCTGTCGTCCAGACGTCTGAACCGGCATATGGAGCGATGCGCAATCTTTTGAAGCGACTGACAACCTTTGTGGGTAGTGTTCTCTTGGCTGTATTGCTGTCGGCCCTCTCGATGTTCGTTCAAACCGCCATCGACGAATCGGAGCGGGAAACGATCGGCATGCAACAACGATGGGGCTTCCCCGTATCATATAAGACGACTGCGTCGGGGATGGCCTGGGCCCGCTATGACGGCACTCGTTTCGCCATTAACTCTGCTGTGTGGTTCGTCGTTGTTGTGATCGGATGGGCAGTTGCCGCTTTAATAAGGTGTAGGCGATGATAAATGTATCTTCTCATTCACCGGGTCACGTGAAGCGGACGGCGCTCCCGAAGCGTGCGTTTTGCGGACAAACCCGCGCGCCTCGTGTTCGCCGAATCGTATTCGTTGAAGGGGAAAACCCCCTTCGCCCGTTTTCCCCTCTGGCCGCGCTTCAACCCTCCGGCGGCGGCCGTCCTCGACTTCAAGCGCGGCCATTCACTCCTTTCCCCGATAGCTGTCACGGCGCGTGCGGTATAAAGGCCACGCGCCGCGCCAGCGGCAGGCCTCTCGCCGCACCCGGTAGCGTGGTGCTCACGTGGGATTCTTCGGTTGTGAATATGTACACGGAGCCGACCGGCGGAATCGCCTTGGAGCAGTTCATCAAGCCATTCAGTGGGTTCAATGGAACGAACCTCTATGTGGAAGGCATCGCCCCCGGCAGCAATACCCTTTCATGGAGCTATTCCGGACAGTCCGATTGCGTGGATGTTATCAAAGCAACCGTCCTTAAAGTAGAATTGGATGTTGAGAATACTTTGCGGACGTTGATGGAAACAAACACGTTGACGGCGATGGTGACTCCATTAAATGGGCTATCTGTTTCTGAATATACCTTCGAGATCAAAAGGGATGGTAGCCCGACTTGGTATTCGTTGTACCAAGGCCCACAACTGTCATTTGAGGCAGTAGCAAAAGTCGCAGGGCAATTTGATTTGCGTGTCAGTGCATCTGTTGCTGGGGTGACATGTGTCTCCCAAGAAAAAGATGTTGAGGCACAGTTTCCAGGCGATTCAGACATTCTCGCGGGGCAAGGCGTTCATTCACGCATGGATCAGGCGTGGGCAAATACAAAGAACGCGACAACGCCCACTTCACGAAGGGAAGAAGGCTATTACATCACGCTCGACACATCATCAGGATCCTACGGCATTACGGTGCACACAATTGCTCCCTCCGTTGCGAATAACCAAGGCGCCAGTTGGAATACGGCAACCTTTCCCCGCCCACCGGACAGTATCGTCAATCCAGCCCCACTTGAGCAACCGACATATATCATCGGGTGGTTCCACACCCATACGCCAACGACTTACAGAAGTGTAGGGCGTGGAGTGGGACCTAGCGGAGCGGACTCCGGCTGGAGCGCGAATGCGAGCATAAACATTCCCGGTTATGCTTATGATTACACAGAATCTCCGGCGGGAAGTGGTTCAATCCCGGCGGCTCACCCGATCAACTCCGCTGCGCAAATCTATACAATCACTCCGCCCATAAGGAGACCTACGCCGTGAAGAATCTTGTCATTTGTGTTGCGTTGTTGATTTTGATTATCGGCGCACTGTTATGGATGCAGCGGTGGCCTCGGCCCAGCCAAGTGCCTGCGCGAGAAACTTCTTCCACATCTGAATTCATACAGGAGGAAGGGGCTTCTGCAATAAATGAAATACCAAAGGAAGTCCGAGGCGTTGAGGTGGCACCCTCTTTGGAGCCTTATGTACAGAAAGAAGCGATTCTCCCGATTGCGGACGGCAGTCAAATGGTTACAAACCAACTAGATGCAGGAAATGAGGTGCCAATAAACACGGCAGAACGAGAGGAGACTGTTCCGGTAGCTGTGGAGGAGCGTTACCGCTTTGTTCGCATCGCCTTTGATCGGACCAAAGAAGGGATGGAGATTGCGGACACGAGCGCCGCCTCCGTTGAGTACAAAGGCAATATCGCCGTTGTCACTTTCCCCTTCCCTCACCAGGAAGTGCGTGGGCGTCCTCCGTATCCTGGGCCAGATTATCTTGCACGCGTTAAGATTGATCGTCGCACCGGCAATGTCCTTGAAATACTTGGCGCGCCTTGATGAGAATCAATCTCCGGAATTAGTCCCGTAATTCCTATGTGCAATGAGGCACAAAGCTGACCGAAGAAGCATAGGGCACATGAAAGTCGGTGGATTCTACCAGCCGATTTCGAGGGAGGTGGGGGCATCCGCTTCCCCGGCGGCCATGTCGTAGCGCGCCTGGAGAACATATGTACGGCCATCGGAGGTGAGGGTGATGGCTCCGTCCGTGTCCGTGGCGAAATGGCGCGCCTCCGGCAGGATGTCTTCGGCAATCCGTTTGGCGGTGCCGTAGAGCTTCACCGCCACCTTATATTGATCTCCCACGACGGGGCGGGGATTTCCGAATTCAAACACCACGGCTTCCGCCCCGGTCCGCTGCAGGAGGGCACCGGTGATGTTCGCTAGGTTTCGCTCATAATCCTGTGGAATGCCGATGGTGATGTCTTCCATTCCGGTTGTCCCATGGTTGGGCGCAAGGGCCACCGTCGCTTTCAGGTTTTCCGCCGAGGTGTTGGCCAGCATGTTCCGTTGCTGTGCGAAGGTCAGGTCCGAAGGGAGGAACACGGCGAAGTCACCGTACACGATCCGCAGGGATAGGGGAGCGTCAGCATCTGCGGGCTGCGGACCGAGCACATCGATGTAGAAGACCTGTCCATCCTCCATGGTGCTTTCAAATAGACGGCGGCCGGCCGTCAGCTGTTCCGGCACGATGGTGGTTCCGGACATCCTGTGCTTGAAGCGTCCGGGCGCACGTTCCTCGAGGATGGCGGCCAGGGGCGGCTGCTGGAGGAGGGGTTCCACAGAGGCCGGATATAACAGGCGTTTGGTGTCCATATATTTCAGGATGGTGGCGGCACCGGCGGTGTGTTCTGCGCCGGGGGCGGTCAGAATCAAGGCGTCCAAGGACTTGATTTGCCGTGCGCAGATATAGGGGAGGATGGTTCGTTCCGCATCATTTCGGCGGCCGCGGTCGGTCTGTACAAACGCTGTGTCGATGAGGATGGCCTTGTCGTCCGGGGTGTCCACTAGGATGGCGCTTCCATATCCGATGGACAGGATGGAGATGCTCAACTCCCCACTTTTCCGCAGGTCCTGTTTTTGCCGGTGGAGGCCTCCGAACACGAGGAGGAGCAGGAAGAGGAGGAGCGTCGCGCTCACCCAGCGGCGGGAAAGGGGGGCGGAGCGCCAGCGGGGGCGGACAAAACGGAACCAGATGGGCCGCCACCAGATGAAGAGGGCGACAAAGGCATAATAAACAAACATCCACGCGAGGGTGGGCTTTATCACGAAAGGATAAAGGAACCAGCGGGAGAAATAATGGCCGATCAGCAAAAACGCTGTGGAGAAAATCCAGTTCGCCGCATTCAGGAAGAGTGCAATATACATGCCGATGCCGGGAATGAGGCCGATCAGCCCCGCCAGCATGGAAAGCTGGAGCACCACGCCCACCAGCGGGATGGCAATCAGATTGGCGTAGGCGCCGGCCACGGGCCAGCGGTAGAAGTAATAGGCGCTCAGCGGAATCATCATGCCAATCTGCATGCCGAACTGGGCGGCAATGAAGCCGGAGACGCCGGGATGGATGTCGGCAAATCCAAAATTTCCGATGGGTTTGAAACCGCTACGGGTTAGCAGTCGGCCGAGTCCGAAGGTTGCGGCGGCCAGCACGGCATATCCCGCCCAAAAACGGAAGGTGGTGGTGAGTAGCCAGTGGGCGGCGAATCCATATGTCAGTGCGCCCAGCATGATGATCAGGACGATGAAGTCATTGCCCCGGAATTTTTTGAACAGGTCAAAAAACGGCTGGGTAAGCAGGGCCAGCGACAGGATGGCGCCGAAGGAAAGGGTGAAGGATGGATCCACCGTCATGGCCGGGTTTTGCAGGAGGATGATGAACGCCGCCACCGGCACGCCGAGCAGGGCGGACGAGCGCAGGCCTTGGTCCATATATCCCCACGTCAGCAGGAAAAGGGAATTCATGATGCAGGCTCGGAGGGTGGAGGGACGTGCCCCGGTGATGATGGCGAAGATCACCAAAGCGAAAATGACGAACGGCACATATACCTTGCGGGAGATTTTCATCAGGGTGAAAATGCCCATGAACATGATGGTGATGATGGTGACATGTAGCCCAGAGACGGCCAGCACATGGTTGATGCCGGAGGCTCGGAATTCATCGGCAATCAGTTCGTCCGTTGGCTGCTTCAGGGAAAGAAGGGGGGCGACGGTGGCGTCGGCATAGCTGTCCGAGGCAATGGAGACGGTGTTTTGCATGCCGTAGCGGAGGCCGAGGGTCAGGGCGCCAAGAAACGCGGAATTCGGCTGGGGCATGGTCTGTTTGATGACCCGGACGATTTCATCCCGCAGATACAGGGAGAATTCCACCAGCCCATTTCCTTCTCGCGGCTCCACCGCCCCTTGGGGGATGATGATGGACAGCGGCGCCTTCTCGTCTGGGGAGGAGCGGAGGGTCATTTGGCCGCCGATGTTATAATTCCGCAAGTATTTCGCCTGATCGAATGCCCCGGCGTTGGCGGCGGAAGGCGGCATGATCAATTCCCCTCCCAGCGCCACGTCATACCCGTATGCCGCGGAGCGGGCGAGATGGCTATAACCCGGCATTTTGGGATCAATTGTCACCCGGATGGTCTGGCGGGCAACGGCAAAATAGGGGCCGTTGGGTTGGTACTGGATGTAATCGGGTGTGATGGCCAGGACGGTTTTGAAGGAATAGACCCATGGGTCGGCGGTGATGCGGCCAAGGATGTTCGCGGGGACGACATTCCGTCCCGAGCGGGCGAAGAGGGAAACCGTATTGACCGGCTGCAGGACGGCCAAGTGGGCCGAGGCTGGCTGGTTGAGCATTTCCACGGTGTTCAGGCGGGTGAACGGCTGTTGGATCAGGATTTCCTCTCCCGCCCGTGTTCCGGCCGGAATCAGGATTTCGTCTGTTTCCTGGGCAATGCCGGCGGTCAGCGAGAAATTCCAGCGGCCATCCGCATCCAGCACGGGAAGACCGTTGCCGTCCAGTACCGGCTGGAGGGCTTCCAACTCTCCCTTCAGGCGGAGGCGGATGTCTTCCTGGACGGGGGCAAGGGTTTTGATGCGGAGAAAGGAGGTCCCCGACATTTCGGCCCGGGCGGTCCAAGTGTCCCCTTCGGCTGGGATGCGAAGGTGCCCCAGCAGGCGGTCGGGGGATTGGATCATGGCAAGATAGCGCGTATAGCCTAGCACGAAAGCCGTCAGCAGAATCAGGGCCCAGGCGGTCACCTGAATGGAATCCAGCCGGATGGGCGAATCGTTTTCCACGGGGGAGCGTTGACGGCGTATGAGGACCACGGAGCCGATGCACAACAAAGCGAGAAACGCCGTCACCAGCCACAGGGGGGCGATGGCGGCCGATCCCAGGGGGAAGGCCATGGCCGCAGCAATGCCGATGATGAACAGATAACAGAAAGCGATCAGTTTATTTTGTGTCATGGGAAATCTCCTGGTCCAAGGCGGAAGCGGCTGTTACATCGGCATTTTGATCCGCCGGAGCCACGGGCAGGGTGACATCGGGGTAATACTCCTGATTGGATTTCCAGAGGGGGGAATCCGCTGGGGTGCCGTGCCAAAGGGCGAGGAAGGCCTCTCGATAGGACGAATTGAACCCAATCACCAATGTGCCCAGCAGAAATGCAATACATAGGATCTGCAACAGTGCCTTGGAGCCTTTTTCCATGCGCGACCTCTTTACTTCCAGATATGAAAAAAGGGCTGTTTACCTTGGAGAAACAGCCCCATATTTTGATTTTGAATCCACCGATGAAGCGGAGTTTCAACCGGGGTTGGCGCCTTTGTCGGCCGACCTGATTTGAAACTGATTTTTCCTGCATCCATCCACTTTTCCAACTAAATGTATCTAAGCAGGATACGGCTCCAAATGGATGTTGGCAATGGTTTCTTTGCCAAAATGCTGTTGAAACGTTTTTTCCAGCCGGGTGGCCAGTTCGTGGGCTTCGTACAGTGGCAGATCGCCGGGAAGGCGCACATGCAAATCAATCACAACCGTTCGTCCCACCATGCGTGTGCGGAGGTTGTGCGGTTCGCTCATGCCGGGTACGGAACGGGCCAGTTCGAGGATTTTCCGGCATAAAGCGGGGGGGAGGCTTTGATCGGTCAGGGTGCCCAGCTGTTCCCGGAGGATTCGCCAACCCATTCGGAATAGGAAGATGCTGACAAACAGGGCGGCGATGGGATCGAGAATGATCCAGTTCCGGCCCAAAAGGGCGGCGGCTCCCACGCCTGTGGCGGTGGCAATGGACGAAAGGGCGTCGGAGCGATGGTGCCAGGCATTGGCCACGAGGGCGCTACTGCCGGTTGCCTTCGCAACGCGCATGGTTTTGTGGAAGAGCCATTCCTTGGTGGCAATGGAGAGGAGGGCGGCCCAGAACGCCGCCACGGAAGGAGCGGGAATGGCATGCCCGTTTAGCGCATCGAAAATACGATGGATGGCGGCGGCGGCAATCTGGAAGGCCACATATCCCAAGGCCAGGCCGATGACGGTGGCGGCAAGGGTTTCATATTTTCCATGTCCGTAGGCATGGTCCGTGTCTTGCGGCTTGGACGCCATTTTCAAGCCGACCAAAACGGCAAAATCGGTGACGAAGTCGGAAAAGGAGTGAACGGCGTCGGCAATCAAGGCTTGCGAACGGCCGAAGATGCCGGCAACTAATTTGATGCTCGTCAGGAGGATGTTGACGACGACGGAAAGCCAGGTAATGCGGTTTTCGGCGGACATGGCTCAGGCCTCTGCGGAGGGTTTGGATGGATGGTTGGTTTCGCCGGGCGGGTTTTGAGTGTTTTGCGGCTTGGGCTTGGGGTCGATCAACAGGATGTAGACGAAGAAAAAAGGCAGGCAGGGGAGGAAATAGATGATGCCGTCTTGTTCCCGCAGGATCTGCTTGTCGTTCAGGGTGGAGAGCCACACCAGGAAGATGACGAGGCCGATAGTATTGAGGAACCACACCATGCGTTTGAAGAAAGGTGTCATACCAGCATCTTATCGGGTGCGCTGGGCATTTGACAACTGCGAAGGCTCCTTGACGCATTGTCCCGGGAATGGGAAAGGTCGGACTTGCTTTCCCATGCGGAAATGGGGACAATTTCATCCAAAACCACAAAAAAAGGAAAAGAAAATGAAACAGATGAAATGGCTGGTTGCGGCCCTAGTCTTTGTGATGTTGATTCCGGCGGCAATGGGCGCGGCGTTGATCACTCGCGGTTCCAGTGAATTGGCCGTGGACGGCAATCTGGATTTTGCATCCTCCGCCGGGACGGATTTCGTCATCGGCGGCCGGTATGCCTATTTTTTCTGGGATCGGCTCTCTCTCGGCACCAAGGTTGCCTTTTCAGACAATGACGAGATCACCACCTTCGGCATCGGACTGGTTGGGGAATACAATTTCACCATGTCGCCGGAATACCGCCCGTTGATTGGAACGGATTTTGTTCCGTTTATCGGTATGGCGGTGGATTACCGGTATGTGGATGTGCCGGAAAAGGATGAAAATGCCTTTGTCGGCGGCCTAGAAGCCGGATGCAAATTCTTCCTGACGGATTCGGCGGCGGTGGCCTTGTCCCTGTTGGGTGAAGTGGCCAGCGAAAAAATCTATCCGGACGACCACAAGCTGAAGCGGGCGGATTTGATGATCCGTCTGGGCATGCGGTTTTATTTCTAAGGGGCAGGCCTCATGAGCGAAAAGCAAAACGAAGCTCTGTTCCAGGGGTTGGTGATTTCTCTGGCATCGGCGGCCATGCAGCACATGGGTAAAACCGTGAGCCCGTTGTCGAATAAGCTGGAAAAAAACATGGCGGCGGCAGAGTCCACCATCGACATGCTGGATATGCTGGAAGCCAAAACAAAGGGCAATCTGGGTGAAAGCGAATCCAAATGGCTGATCCGTGTGTTGGCGGATCTGAAGCTGAATTATGTGGAAATCCTGAATGAAACACCTCCGGCGCCGTCTGCCGCCGCCGCGTCGGAAGAACTGGCGGAAGCCTCCCCTGCGGAAAAACCGGTCGCCACGGACTAGTCGTGGGATTGCGCGTTCGTCGTCCGTCCCGGTGGATCCTCCTTCTTCTGCTGGTTGCGTTGGGAGGGGTCAGCATCTGGTGGCTGGGGCATGTGCCTTACGATCCGTTGGCGATCTACCGTCCGATTCCCTCTTCCGCCATGGTGGTTGGGCGGCATCTGAGTCTGCCGGAACGCTGGGAAGAGGTGGTGGCCAACCCATTGGTCCGTGCGGCCCTGCGGACGGGCGGGGCGGAACCGGAGGATGCGGCGGCACTGGCGACGGACGAAGAATCGTTGGCGTGGTTCCGGAAACTGGCCGGGCGGGAGGCCGTGTTGGCCATCCTGCCGGGACGGTTTTCCGGAGCGCAAACCCTGATGGCCGTTAGCTGGCTGGGAACGGAGGCGCGGAAGCTCCGGTGGCAGCTCTCCCTGTTCCGGTTGCCAGGCTTCGAACGGCTGGCTTCCCGGTTTCCCGGGCATTCCGTGTGGCGGGTTGCCGCTCCGACCGTACCGCCCGGCCAGCAACTGGTGGTGGCTTTTGGTAATGGCCTTTTGATGGCCTGCCTGTCCCCCAGCTCCTTGGCCATTGCAGAAGTGCTGGGCACCTACGACGGGAATGTCGTCTCTCTGCTGGAGGAGGAAGACGAATTCGCCCGCTTCGTCGCAGAGGACGACCGGACCATGCCCGACCGGATTTGGTTGCGCGGCGAAACGCCATGGAACCCCGCTTCCTCCTCCAGCTGGACCGTGGATGTTTCGTCCTTCGGCGGCGAGGCCATGGGCCTCCGCGCACGAACGAAAGGCTTGGCGTGGATGCCGGAAGCCCGTCCGCCCGCCGTGGCGCTGGCCAACTTGAGCGCCCTGTTGACGCAGGAGCCGAATCTGGCGGTGACTTTCCGCTTGGATGGGTTGCGGCAACTGCTGGGCCAGCCATGGCTTCGCGGGAATTTCCGCCATGCGGTGCGGATGTTCACGGAGGTGGCGGAAGAGCGGATTGTGGCGTTCGTGCTGGACGGCGCGTATGCCGGCCGCTTATCCCTGGGCATGATGAACACTCTGGGGTTGTCCGGTCTCCGCGTGCCGACCCTTCTGTTGGCCACGCCTTCAGCCGATGCTTTGACAACCGCCGCCGCCTTGGGAAGGGTGCTAGATTCCAGCAATGCACGCTATCGGGGCGCCTTTGTGCTTCGCCCGGTTTCGACACCCTCCGGTGTCGTGCTGTATGCCTTGGAAAGTGCGGGAGGGGATGAATGGGTGGATCTGCTGGCGCCGGCGGACCGTCCGGCTTATGTCGTGGTGGATGGCTGGCTACTGGCCTCCAGCAATCTGCGGGTCTTGGAAAAAATCATTGAAGCGCGCTCCTCGGGCGTCGCGCCGCCGTCGATGCCTCCCGCTTGGGCCCAGGTGTTGGATGGGGAGGGGGCCGGGATGCTTTGGCTGGACATCGACCGTGCCGGGAAAACCGCCAAGGATGTCATGGCCACCTGGAGCATGGCCCAGTTGTTTCTACATGGCAGCCAGTCTCAGGAAGCCCGGGCGCAATGGAATGATCTCAAGGCATGGATTGATTCCTTCCTTCCGTTTGGTGTGGGCCGGATGGAATGGGCGCGTCGCGACGGCGAGACCACCCTCCGGCTGGATTTAGGATTGTCCGCTTCATCCGCTTTGGAGTAAAATGCCACCATGATTGACACGCTCGTCATTATCCCCACCTACAACGAGATGGCGAATGCAGAAGCCATTGCCACGGCGGTGTTGGGGGCATGCCCCGAAGCGGACGTACTGTTTGTGGATGACAATTCTCCGGATGGAACAGGCCGTCTGGCTGCCCGTTTGGCTGCGGAAAATTCCCGGATCCATGTGCTGCACCGGGAACGCAAGCAAGGATTGGGCCGGGCCTATCTTGCCGGGTTCCGTTGGGCGTTGGAACGGCCTCAATATCAGTTCATCTTGGAAATGGATGCGGATTTTTCCCATGACCCCGCTGCGGTTCCGCAGTTGCGCGCCGCCGCGCAGACTGCCGACGTGGCGCTGGGTTCGCGATATGTGGGCGGCATCCGGGTTATCAATTGGCCGATGAGTCGGCTGGTTTTGAGCACCGCCGCCGCGTTGTATGTCCGAATCATCACCGGCATGCCGTTTAGCGATCCAACCGGCGGCTTCAAGTGCTTCCGGCGGGCGGTGTTGCAGACGATCGACCTGGACCAGATTCAAGCGAACGGCTATGCCTTCCAGATTGAAATGACGCACCGCGCCTGGCATCTGGGCTTCAAGGTGGTGGAGTCGCCCATCGTGTTTGAAGAACGTCGGGAGGGACAATCCAAAATGAACGGCGGC
The DNA here is from genome assembly GCA_031262805.1 of Verrucomicrobiota bacterium. GTDB lineage: Bacteria > Verrucomicrobiota > Kiritimatiellia > CAIQIC01 > Lenti-01 > JAISGX01. The sequence goes on from JAISGX010000023.1 coordinate 12,320, forward strand.
ATCATCAACGAAGCGTTGTGGATGGTGTGGAAGCTACAGGCCCGGTGCCATTTCCGCCGCCGCCCGGGGAAGACGAACCCGGAAAGTGTGCAGGCCGTCCGGGAGACGGTGTAGGCAAAGGCGCATGAAAATGAATAGCATGCTTTTCCAGCTTCTGCGCGTGAAGCATTGGACCAAGAATGCCGTGGTGTTTGCGGCCTTCCTTTTTGCATGGGGCGACCGTAGCCAGGGGCTGACCGGGTGGGAATTCTGGAAGGTCTGTCTGGCGGCGCTGGCTTTTTCGCTGGTGTCCAGCGCGGTATATATACTGAACGATTTGAAGGATGCACCCCGGGACCGGTTGCATCCCATCAAGAAAAACCGCCCGATTGCCGCCGGCCGGGTGGGCCTGTTCCCGGCCCTGTTGATGGCGGGCATCCTGTTGCTCTTCGGCCTGGGGGGGGCGTGGCGGTTGAGCCCCGGTCTGTTCTATATCCTTTCCGGCTATCTGGGCCTGCAAGCCGCCTACACCCTACGGCTGAAGCGGATTCCGCTGGTGGATGTGCTGGTGATTGCGCTGGGGTTTGTGCTTCGTGCGCTGGCTGGCGCCGTGGTGATTCAGGTGCCGATCAGCCCTTGGTTGCTGTTGTGCGCCCTGCTTCTGGCATTGTTCCTAGGCCTGTGCAAACGCCGTCATGAAAAAATCAATTTGGCCGGGATGGGCACCCGGATTTCCCTGGATGCCTATGACGAACGCCTGCTGGATATGCTGATCAGCGTGACGGCTGCATCCTCGCTCGTGTGCTATTCCATTTATACGCTGTGGCCGGACACCGTGGAGAAATTCGGGACCCCATGGCTCGGCGCGACCATTCCATTTGTCATTTTCGGCCTGTTCCGTTACATGGATCTGGTCTACCGGCAGGATAAGGGCGACCGTCCCGAACACATCCTCCTCACCGACCTGCCCTTATTGGCGGATTTGGCCCTCTACGGTGGAACCATTCTGCTGATTTTTCTGTTCCGCTGATGCCGCACGCCGCCCGGCTTTTCGGCCTCAAAGGGAAACCGCCATCAGAAGCCATGGCTGGGGGGGCCTCCCAAATAACGCGGGCGTTTTTCGCTCCAAGACGGGTTGGAAGCCATAGTGCTCGAAAAAGGAAGGGCCATGGGGACTGGACGTGGTCACATGGATGCCCGCGCTTCCCGCGTTTTTGGCTTTTTGGAGGAAGTGCCGCATCAATCTCCCTCCAGCCCCTGTTCCCTGATGTGCAGGGGCGATGTTAAGATGCAGGTGGGCCGGCCAGGGGGTGGCTTCGCGCTGGAATTCCCTGTGGACGAAACGCGATTGTAGGCCATAGCGGAGCAGGGCGCGGGTGGGAGGCTGGACCAGCCGCCGCCGAAGCACCAGATGCCGAAAAAGCCGGGGGGCGAGGATCCACGGCCGGAGGCGGTCCAGCCGGACGGTGTCGAGGCAGCCGGTGAGATAGCCCACCACCTGCCCGCCGTGGTCCGCGACCCAGACGGTTTCCGGCGTGTAGCGGAGATAGGGCAACAGGAGCAGGTCGCTCACCAGGCATTCATCTGCTCCGGTTGCTTCCATGGAAGAGCCGAACCAGGCCGTTTGATAGCAGATGCGCCGGAGGGCGGGCTCGTCTTCGCTCCGGAAGAGCCGGATGGGGAGAGGGGGTGTCGGGGAAGACGTCATGCGCTGGATGCAGAGGGGAGCGGCATTTGGGGTTATGGCACCGAAGGGGTCCGGGCGGTTCGGAAGCCGATGTCGGGCGTCATGGTTTCCGGCAGGGCAATGCCTCGGAAGGCGGCCCATGCCGCATCCTGCTCGGTCCGATAGGACCCGCCGCGCAGCACCTTCAACTCCGTGGTTTGTTCGGGGGTGGCATAGTCGGCAAACCAATCCTCGCACCATTCCCATACATTACCGGAAAGATGGAAGGGGCCGATGCGCTCTGCGGCATCCTCCGGGGTCCATGGAGGCCATTCGTCCACCGGCAGGGTGAAGGGAGTTCCCCCATCCTGTACGGGGCGTGGGGAGTCATACAGATTGGCGTATTCCGGCGCCCATTCATCGCCCCAGGCATAGGTCCGCTTGGACCGGCCGTCCCATGTGGCGGTCCATTCCCACTCCGCTTCCGTGGGAAGCCGGTAGCCCGTGGATGCCGACTTGGCCACCACATTCGATGCGCCGTCCGTAAACGTGTAGGCCTCGGGCAGTCCCTCCCGCCGACTGAGCCAGTTGCAACAGGCGGCCGCGCCATACCAGCTGACTTGGACCACCGGCCGTCGGCCCATCGCCTGCGAAGTCTCCTGAGCCACCCGAAAGGGAGGCACGGCATTGGGCCCCTCAAAACGAATCGCATTATTCGGTTCATCCTCGCGAAGGGTGCACAGCGGGAGCGAATTGGCCCGCCATGACAGGGTGAGGCCTTGATCTCCCTGTTCATAGGCCAGCCTTCCGGCCGCCCATTCGTCATTAAGAAAGGCCACAAAGGTGGCATGGTCCATTTCCTCCTCCGCCAATTCAAAAGGCGCCGGTGCGAAAGGATGCAACGGAACGGAGCGGTTGACACCGGTGAAATGCTGCGGCATTTCGGCACCTAGGTAAAAGGTGGGACGGACGCCAACTTGATATAGGCCCCGCAACATTTTATCATGGAACAGCGGCGTCAGGAGAAAGGCCTCGTTGAGGGATGCCCATGCCGCAGGGCGCACATGCGGCCGACGGATATAGGCGGCGACGGATTTTCCTTCTGCCAAGGCCCGTTGAATGATAGGGACCGTTCCTTCAAACGGTTCCACCGCGACATGTTGCTCACGATAGAGCGCTTCCGGATCTGCGGGAAACCACAATTCTCCCGGCAACAACATGGGCCAGACGCGGGTGGAGGATGTCCACACGCCGAAGGTGGTCAGCAGCACCGGATCCTCGTCGGAAATCAGGATGTCATAGGCTTCGGCCGTTCGGGCCAACTCCTGCAGTAGCCGGCGTTCGGGAACGCGGCCCATGGTTTCCACCCGTACAATGGCGGCGCCCAGGCCAAGCAACACAGCCAAGCAGAGGGGGGCAAACAAGGTGGTCAGGCCGGGCATGGAGGGCGTTCGGCTCGTGCCCCGGGCCAACGGACCAGAGAGGGCAACGAACACCAGCGGGACAATCGGCAGGAAGAAGCGGGGTTCCTGAAAGGAATAGAGCAGGCAACCGGTGGCATACAAGCTGCCAGCGCTCCAGGCAAACACCTGAAAGGCCAGGCGCGCTCTGGCAATGGGCTGCGCCACCGCTGGCTTCTCGACCTTGCGGGAACGAAGCAACAGGAAAACGAGGAGAAACAACACGCCGGGGAACAGAATCAAGCGTTCCGGGCGGGGCTCCAACCCAATGAGCGACAGAAGATAATACGGGACATTGCCGAGCCCCATCACCGAATTGATCAAAGGCGGTTGCCACAGATAGCGAATATTCAGGGCCTGGGTGGCATCCGCCCAGCCCGGCCAATAGATATGGTACGCAGTGCTGAAGTAGCCCCCCAGGACCATCCGGTTGTAGAGGAAGGCCGGGGCGGCGCCAAGTACCATCCCAGCGCCCGCCGCCATCCAGACCGCCGCCCGGAGGCGGCTTTTTTTCCGTAGCGAAAGAAACAGAAACCCGGCCAGCAGGCCGATCAGAACCAGGATGTGGGAGGACTTGATCAACATGCCCACCCCCGCTAGGAGGCCCGAGGCGAAGGCCTTTCCCGGTTTGTCCAGGCCGAACGCCATGCCGCCGCATGCCGCCAGCACCAGCAGGCCCCAGGGCACTTCGCTCATCAGCTGCCGAGAATACCAAGCCAGCGAGGGGGAAAGCGCCACCAGCAGAGCAGCCCACCATCCGGCGCCGGGCGAATACATTCGCCGGGCTAGGGCGAACGCCAGCCAAATGGTGAGACCCGCGCAGATCCAGATGGGAAAAATGCCGAATCCGGGATGGCTGGGCTGAATCCATTGCGTGAGGGCTTGTAAAAAGGAGGGGCCGGGCAAGGTCCGCGGAGGCAACCGTGCATCCCCAGTGGGCACGTCTAGGGTTCCTTCGCGGACCAACTCTTGGGCGGTGACGCTGAAATGCACGCCATCCGGTCGAACAATAGAATTGAAAGCCATTTCCGGCGTGGCAAACCGGAGGATCCATGCGCTCAGCAACACTAGGCCGCCGATGAATGCCGCCCGGGGCTTCCACGCTGGGCGCAACAAGAGCCATACGGCCAGCAGGACAATGGCGAGAGCCGAAAACAAGCCCGTACAGAGGCGCAGAAGTATGGTTTGCAACAGCATGGGCGTCAGGCGGCTTGCATCCATCTGGGGCATCAGTCGGAGGAACAGGTTGCCCCCGTATCCCACCGCGCAGAGCATCCCGGTAGCCAAAAAGAAAAGGAAAAGGGGCCACCTCATTTTCTGAAACCGACAGGATGAAGGGGAGGTTGTCATGCCCAAATATTAGCACGGCAGCGGGTTTCGTAACAAGACCGGATGACCTCGGGTCGAGCATTCATCCAGTGAAGCCGCAGAAGAACGAAAAAGAATCTACGGAACAGCAGATCATGGAAGAAAGAAGCGAACGTATAGGGTGACGAGGCGGAAACGGGCAAAACACGTGTGGGACGGTTTTATTCTTGGTGATTAGCAAATTCCTAGGACAAGAACTTTCAGGTTTTTGACGCTAGTTTTGGACTCATCAGATGGCCGAAAAGGATCTGGGGCAGTTCCTTGTTTTTAGGAAACACCCCCGCGTGCGCGGGGAAGACTCGCAAAGATATCTCTTTGCCGTCAAATATGGCGGAATCATCGGCGCCCTACTATTTCGATGGCCGATAATATATAGCACCCTTTTATATAATCTGTGTTCGAAGCGAAATAGTATAAGTTCGTGACACGGCGGAAAATGTGGGCAATGATAAACAGAAAGGCAAACAGGCTGGGAGAAGCGTGCCGTCGAAGAAAAAAATTGTATTTGTTTTGTCTGGCTATGGCCGAGTGGTTCGCGGCGCCGAACGTCTGGTGCAGCAGCTGGTTCTCCGGTTGTCGGATGAATTTGATATCCAAGTGCTGGGCAGTGGAACGGATGCTCCGCACGCGGTCGCTTTGAAGATGGTGCCTCGGGAACATCGTGCAACCCGATGGATTCAGCAGACGCCTGTGCTGGGGCATGCGAGCCGGTTGTTTCAGCTTGATCCGCTGAATTGGGAATGGATGACATCCGCCCGAGCCGCCCGCAACTGGCTGGAAAAGCATCCGTGTGATCTTTTGGTGCCGGAAGGCGGCCGTTGGGGCGGGCGGCTGGGCCTCTGGGCTCGGAAAAACAAGGGCATTCCTTTTGTCGATATTGCGCATGGCGCCATGAGCCGCTGGGAAACGGCCGCTGCCCGTTGCCGTCCGGATGCCTATGTGACGCCCACACGCCGGATGGCGGAGGAAATGGGCCGGATCGTTCCCGGACTCCATACCGAAATTATTCCGTGCGGAGTGGATTTGGAGCATTTTTCGGTTTCCGGGCCGCATGAAACCCTGCCGCTACAGCGGCCGGTCGTTCTGGCCGTGGGGGCCTTGGAACCCTTGAAACGGATGGATGTGCTGATTCGGGCTTTGCACGATGGAGGGCGCGGTAGCCTGCTGATGGTGGGGGATGGGCCGTTGCGTCGGGAATGGACGGAGCTGGGGCGTTCTCTTCTGGGCGAGGGCCGGTTTTTATGTCGGAGCGCCTCCTATGAGGAAATGCCGCCTTTGTACCGTAGCGCGGATGTGCTGGCCTCCGCCTCCCGGAGCGAAGCGTTTGGCCTAGTGTTGCTGGAAGCTCTAGCCAGCGGCCTGCCGGTGGTCTCGCAGGAAGATCCTTGGCGGAGGGAGGTGCTGGGGGAGCATGCCGTATGGGTGGAGCAGGAGGGGGTGGGCGCTTGGGTTCAGGGAATCGAGCGGGCTTTGGCGGCGGCCGTTTCCGGCCGCGCCGCCCGGTTGGACTATGTGCAACGGTTTCATGCGGAGCGGATGGCGGAGCGTTACCGGACGCTGTTCCGGACGCTTTTGACAAGATGATTCATCTTGTTTTAGGGTTGAATTTTCCCCGGAAGAGGAGTCCCATGACTGAAAACATGGAAGTTTTTACGTAATGTGTATACCAATATGAGTCTGAAGAGAAAATTCATCGGGTGGATCGTCCTGTTGCACGCCGCCTTGGTCCTTCCGGCGGGGGCATTCACGCTTCAGCCGCCCCGCATGGTGCTGAACCGTAGCTTGTTTTTGGAGTGGGAGAAGGCTCCGGCCACTGGTTTTGTCTCCTATGAAGTGTTTGCCTCCACCAACCCGACCGCCTTGTTGTCCGCCGGGAACCGTGTGGCCACGCGGAGCAACGTGGAGTTGTGCTATTCCAAGATCATGGGGTTGCAGCCGACTCGTACCTATTACTTTCAGGCGCGGTTGAATACTTCCGCCGGCAGCCACACCAGCACTGTGGTGTCCGCCACGACGCTGGCGGACGGCACCGATGGGCGGGTGCCGTCCGTCATGTACCATCACATCCTGCCCCGCGCCCAGTTCCCGGCAGGCTATGATCCCGGAGGATGGGTGAGCACGGAAAACTTTTCTAGGGATATGGCCTATTTCAAGGCACATAATGTCCACCCGGTGGGGATGGAGGAAATTGTGGCGGCGGCCACGCAGGGCGTTCCCCTGCCGTCCAATCCCGTGTTCCTCACGTTTGACGACGGCTATCTGGACTTCCTGGAGCATGCCGTGCCCATTCTGTTGTCGAATGATTTCCAGGCGGTGAACGCCATTGTGACGCGCATGACCGGCGGCACCAGCCAATGGGCCGTGCCGGAATGGCCGCTGGGGCGTCTGATGACCTGGGCCCAAGTGAAGGAATGCCAGCGGAAGGGGTTCCGCATGGGCTCCCACACACAAACCCATGTGGATTTATATCAGGAACCCTCGAAGATCAGCCAGGTGGCCGCCTCCAAGGACGATTTGGTCCGGGAACTGTATGAACATCCCCTGTATTTTTGTTATCCGTGGGGAATGGGCGGGCACCAATATCAGCCCGCCTTGACCGCTGTCCGGAATGCGGGCTTCACCTTCGCCACCAAAACGTGGGCGCCCGGCATTGCCTCCATCCATTCCGACTCCCTGTGGTTTCCCCGTGTGTTTGCCAATCAGGCGGACACCCTTCGCGATTATCTGATCAAGCTGGATTTGGATTCCGACAAGGACGGCTTGAGGGATTACATTGAATTGGACTGGGGGCTGGATCCGGGAAAATGGGATACCGACGGCGACCTCCTCGGCGATTATGAGGAGGTGGTTTATGACGGGAATGCCAGCCGGTATAATCCGTACCATCCGGCCTCGAATTCCACCGGAACGGATTTGAATGCCACTTCCCCCGACACCGATTTCGATGGGCTGACGGATTATGAGGAAACGGATGTCACTTTCACCAATCCGCTGTTGGCGGATACGGATGGCGACGGTATCCGCGATGGCGATGAAGTCAAGGGGTATGGCTCCAATCCCTTGTTGGCGGACACGGATGGCGACGGCATTCCCGATGGATTGGAAGTCCAGTTGGGCTTGAATCCCGTGGTGCACAATGGCCGCTTGCCGTTTTTTACAACGCTTCCCGTCCCGGCCCCACCCATCCTTCCGGGGGTGATTCAGATTGAAAATTTTGATTACGGCGGGTCTGGCCTAGCATATTCCGATACCACGCCGGCCAATCTGGGCAAGGGCTATCGTCCATTCGAGCAGGTGGATTTAACCACCGATCCGGCGGTCGGCAGTGGCATCTCCCTAGGATGGACGCCGGCCGGCGAATGGCTGACCTATTCGGCATCCAGCCGCTCCAACTCCTATTTCAAAGTGGGGGTCCGGGTGGCGGCTTTGGGTTCGGGAGGGGTGTTCCACATTGAAATCAACGGCGAGGATGTCACCGGTCCGATGCCGGTGCCGAACACCGGGGGATGGACAAAATGGACCACTGTGGAGAGTCCCAAATTCAGTTTGCCGTCGGGGACCAACCACATCATTAAATTGGTGATGGATGCGGTTGGTTCGGGCGGCAATGTGGCGGCGTTCGACAACCTGACGTTCACGGAGGAACTGCCTCCTCCTCCTCCAGGTCCATATGGCGGTTCGCCATGGGTTTTGCCGGGAACCGTGCAGTTTGAGGATTTTGATGTTGGCGGTGAAGGCGTGGCGTATTCCGACACCACGGCGGAAAATTTGGGCAAAGCCTACCGGGTGGACGAGGCGGTGGATGTGTCTGTGGACCAAAACGCGGGCAACAACCACACGGTGGGTTGGACGCTGAG
>JAISGX010000091.1 GCA_031262805.1 Verrucomicrobiota bacterium
TTTCGAAGATGTCGGCATACTGAGCGAGATCGACGGCGGCTAGCTTTTCGGTTTGGGAAGAGCCCACCGCAAAGCCCGCCGAGCATAGCACGACGATGAGGGCGGCGATCCAAACAGCGATCCTTCGAAGCATTTGCAAATTGCCCATGGGTTCTCCTTGGCGCTTGTAACGGTTGAAATCGTACAGAAGCCGAAGCGAAAGCAACAGGAAAAAATAGAGGAGGAAAAGAAGCGTTTTACGGGCAACTGCCCCACCATCCCCACACAGGGCACCCGGACCGCCGAAGCGGAAGACAAAAACGGGAGGCCGAGGCCTCCCGTTTGGATCGAAATTCCGATTTCGGCTTAGCGGAGATGAATCTCTCGGATGGAGGGCGGTACGCCGCCATCATCCGTGAAGAGCAACCAGAGGTAATTCAACCAGATGGGTCCGTCTTCCATGGGCAGGGCCAATTCAATCCATTCTTCCGCATCGGTGCTGTATAACACCTGTAGGCGGTCGGCACTCTCCGCATCCGCATCCAATTCCAAGCTGTTCACTTCCTGTTCCTCGGCAAACGCGGCGGTCAACCACCAGCTGGCGGCGCCTTCCGTGCCCTGCCACACCGTTGTGGCATCCTCATCCAAAGCCAGCCAGCCCATCCCGGGCCGGGTTGTCTCTTCGCTGGTCCGCACATCCACGGGCGAAACCGTGGAAAACGCCTTGGTCGCCGCCCTGCTAGGAAGGAGGGCAAACGTCATCCGGTCGAAGGCCGCCACATGGCCGCCCGTGCCGGCCTTGAGCATGCTCAGCCGGATGCGCTGGATTCCACCATCCAAGTACAGGCTGGTCTTCACACTGGTGTAAACATTCCATCCCCCGGTGTTCGGGACGGACAGCACACTGCTTTCATTCACACCGGAGACCAGCTTGAATTGGCCTCCGGCGCCAACGGCGGCCAGACGGACCGTCACTTCATAGAAATCGGGAGTTGCCACATCCACGGTATATTCCAGCCATTCACCGGCCACGGTCCAGCCCACGCTGTACCCGCTGATGGTGTTGTGGCACTGGGCAATCCCCACGCTTTCCGTCGGCCGGTGGACGCCTCCTTCGTTTGCGGCGGTCTGGTCAACATAGGCCACGCCTTGTCCGCCCAAATCAAAGTTTTCCGCTTCCAGCACGCCGGGAAGCCGCACTGCTGTGCCGCCCCACGGCTCTTGGGCCACAACTCGGAAGCAGTCAAACGCCCCCACATAACCGCTGCTACCCGCCCGAAACATGGTCACGCGAATTTTGTGTTCTCCAGAAGGGAAGAACTTATCCGTGACTACCGGCACTTCCTGGTAGCGGTTCCACGCGCCGGTGTTCGGCACCGAAATTTCCTCGGAAACTCCCAGCGGAAAGCTCATCTTGAATTTTCCGCCCGTCCCTACGGCCGCCACACGGGCGAAGATATTATAGATGCCGGCGGTCTGTATATTCACGGCATATTCCAGCCATTCGCCGGAAGACGTCCAGCCCACGCTGTAGCCATTGCTGGCATTGGCATCGGCGGAAATATCCACCGACTCATCGGGGCGGTAGGCGCGGCCTTCATTGGTGGGCGTCATATCGGAATATCCCATGCCCGGACCGCCAAAGTCTTCAAATTGAACCACTCCCGGCAACGGCAACGGCCACAGGGAGGGGTGCGAGGGCGGCGGGCGGATGGTAAAACAGTCAAACGACCCCACATGGCCGCTACTACCCGCCTGACGCATCTCCACGCGGATTTTGTGTTCTCCTGCGGGGAAGTACATCCCCTCGGCCACCGACACCTCTTGGTAGCGGTTCCACGCGCCGGTGTTCGGCACCGGAATTTCCTCGGAAACTCCAAGCGGAAAGATCATCATGAATTTTCCGCCCGTCCCAACGCCCGCCACACGGGCGACGACATTATATATGCCGGTGGTCTGTACATTCACGGTATATTCCAGCCATTCGCCGACGGACGTCCAGCCCACGCTATAGCCATTGCTGGCATTGGCATCGGCGGAAATATCCACCGGCTCATCGGGGCGGTAGGCGCGGCCTTCATTGGCGGGCGTCGTATCGGAATATCCCAAGCCCGGAGCGCCCTCATCAAAGTCTTCAAATTGAACCACGCCCGGCAATGGCCACGGAGTTTCGCGGTTGTAGGGGTTCTGCGAAGGCGGTGGGCGGATGGTAAAGCAGTCAAACGCCCCCACATAGCCGCTGCTACCCGCCTGACGCATCTCCACGAAGATTTTGTGTTCTCCTGCGGGGAAGGACACCCCCTCGGCCACCGACACCTCTTGGTAGCGGTTCCACGCTCCGGTGTTCGGCACCTGAATTTCCTCGGAAGGTCCAAGCGGAAAGATCATCATGAATTTTCCGCCCGTCCCAACGCCCGCCACACGGGCGACGACATTATATATGCCGGCGGTCTGTACATTCACGGTATATTCCAGCCATTCGCCGACGGACGTCCAGCCCACGCTATAGCCATTGCTGGCATTGGCATCGGCGGAAATATCCACCGGCTCATCGGGACGGTAGGCGCGGCCTTCATTGGCGGGCGTCGCATCGGAATATCCCAAGCCCGGAGCGCCCTCATCAAAGTCTTCAAATTGAACCACGCCCGGCAATGGCCATGGGGTTTCGCGGTTGTAGGGTTTCTGCGGTGGAGGCATCCGCACACTGAACTGGTCCAACGCGGCAATGTTGCCGCCGCTACCGCTCTGGACCATTTCCACACGGACCGTATACACGCCGGCGGAGAGCATCGTGGCCCTGGGTTCCACATCCCGATAATTATTCCATGCGCCAGTGTCCGGCACATCAAAAAGCAGAGCGGCGGGAGTGGGCCCACTGAAGGTCATGCGGAACTGCCCACCGGCTCCCTTTGCGGCGACGCGGGCGCCGACGGTGTACACCTCGCTGGAGGCCACATTCACCGTATATTCCATCCATTCGTCCGGCGTGGTCCAGCCCACGCTGAAGCCGTTGCTGGCATTGGCATCGGCGGAAACATCCACCCGCTCACTGGCCCGGTAGGCGCCGCCCTGGTTCAACAAGGTGGAATCCGAATAAGCCACGCCCTGCCCGCCGATATCGAAATTCTCGAACTCCACAACCCCTGGAAGGGCCCACGGCGTGTTGGCCGGGTTGTAGGGGAGTTGGTCCGGGCGGGCCAGATCCAGCCGGAACCAGTCAAAGGCACCAACGGACCCATCCGCACACAGGGTCACCATATGGACGCGCATCGTGTGAACACCGATGGTGAAATGAATATTCTCCGCCGTCACGGTCTGATACGCCGTCCAGTTTCCCGTATTCGGCACCGCCAGATTCCCTGTTTTGTCCACGCCGTCCACCGAAATGCTGAAACGGCCCGCGCTTCCTTTTCCCGCCACACGGGTGACGATGTCATACACCCCGGCCGTCTGGACGTTGATGGTGTACGCCAGCCATTCTCCGGGCGCCGTCCAACCGGTGGTGTATCCCGAGCAGGAGCCATCCTTGGAAATATCCACTGCTTCATCGGGGCGGAAGGCGCCGCCTTGATTTTGGGTCTCCGTGTCGTGATAGCCCAAGCCTTCCCCGCCCAAATCAAAATATTCGGCTTCAATCAGCCCCGGCATTCCCATGGGAAGCCCCGTGTAGGGGGATTGCACCGGCGGCGGCGTTTCGCCGAGCAGGAAGCAGTCAAACGCCGCCACGTTGCCGCCACTGCCGATTTTGACCATTTCAACCCGCATGGTGGAAATGCCTTGGGCGAAGGAGACATTCCCCAGCGAGACCCAGGCGTATTTCGTCCAAGAGCCGGTGTTCGGCACATTCGCGGTCCCCTTGTTGGCATTGTCCACCCAAATCCGGAACTGGCCGCCGGAACCGGCCGCCGCCACACGGGCCTTCACCTCGTAGGTCCCGCCCGTCAATACATGCACCGTATATTGCAACCACTCCCCGGCCGCCGTCCATCCCACGCTATAGCCGTCCATGGCTCCGGCATCCGCCGCAATGCCTACGCCGTCCCGCGGACGGTATACGCCGCCCTCATTTGCCGTGGTCGTGTCGGAATAGCCGAAGCCCTGTCCGCCTTCATCAAATTTAATCGCAGAAATATATCCGGGGATCGTCGCAGGAGAATTGGCATAGGGCCCCGGCACCCGGACGATGACTTCCGCCGAGCCGCCCTGACCGTGATGGTTGGTCGCCACTGCGGTGATGGTGTGGGTGCCGGGCGGCGGAGAACTCCACGTGGCGGAAAACGGCGCCGACGTAGAAGTGGCCACCAGGGATTGGGCGACATAATAATCCACCCGGGAAACCCCGCTGGAAGCAACGGCCGTCACCTGCAGTGGAATGTAGGCATCCCGATTGCCGACAAAATAATTGGTGGGCTGCACAAAGGCGACTTCAATGCCGCCGGCCTTCTGCAGGTCCGGCCCTGCGGCGGCGGTGAGCGCCGCCGTCCCGACGGACGTCAGGTGGTTGTTGCGACCGGAACGGTCTTTGAGATCCTCAAACGTATAGTAGCCGACCAGCCCCGATTCCGTCCCCTTGAGCTGTTGCTGATAATGCCCCGCAATTTGCTCCGGGGTCCGTACGACGTTCCACAGGCGGACATCCGCGACTTTCCCGATGAAATTATCATTGTTGTATCCCCAGCCCCATTGATAAAAGCCACCGATATACAAATCATTGCCCGATGGCTCCAACAGCGAGGTCCGGCTCACCGAGGCCCCCTGCCAGCCCGTTCCGCCGCCGACATTCACCCCGTTGATATAGAAAACCACACTTCCGGTGCTCTCATTCACGCTCACCGCCACATGTGTCCATTTGTTGAGGGGCACCCGGTGTGTATGCACACCGATATATCCACGGGTGTTGCCCAGGCACAGAATTCCATTTTCCTGCAGGGTGAACACATAGTCGATGTGCGAGCCGATCCTGCCTTTATAAATGAAATTCAACCCGTGTTTTTCACGGCCGGAATACGACCGCCAAGCGGTTGGATAAATCCATGCCTCCAACGTCATGGTGTTGTTCAGTTGGATGCTGGCGGAAGACTTGACCGTCCCGAAGCTGCCGCCTGCGCTCAACCCCGTCAGGGCTGGAACCAAGGCTGCAGAAGCCATTCCTGCTCCCAGAATCCAAATCAAGGCAAGAAAAATGAAAACAGGACGGGAAGGTTTCATAGGAGCTCCATTGGACTTGTGTTTGCGCAGCACATCATCATATACGTGTGTAAAAAGTAAGGATACGAGAAAGCGTTTCCGTTTGTCAAATATCCCGTCACCACCCCCTTCATCCAAGTTTCCGGCCCCCTCAGGAATGGTCCTCTTCTGTGGGCGACCCTCCTCCCCCTGCCGCTGCCACCGCCGATTCCGCCGTGCGGCACACCTCCATGGTAAACGCTGCGGCGCGAAAAGCCCTCCAACGCCATCTGGAGCAGCCTTCTCTCCAATGGATTGCCGGAAAAGAGTCCGCATATACCGAAGTGCATACCGAAGCGGGAGCCCACCCCGGCGTGCGGGTCCGGATGGAGGCCGGGAGCTATATCGCACGGGCCCTATGGCGAGCCGCTCCAACGCGGGTCCGCCTAGGCCCGGCAGCTCCAATGCCAGGCCTTGGCTCCACAGGGAACCATTTTCTTGTTTTGCGGGGAGGACTTTGGCAAGTTTGCCCCTGTGATGACGTCATTTCCGCCAGCCTCCCCCCTTCCTCTCCCGGAATCGGCTTCCACCCGGCGGCTTTTGCAGGGTGTGGTTGTCCTGGCGGTGGGTCTGTTAACCCTGATTGCCTTCCTGCGCATCCACACGATGGTTACCGGCCAGGACCCCCGCACCTTCATCGTCCTGGGACGGCAGATCGCCACACAGCACTTCTCTCCCGCCGTGATCCGGGAAACCGCCGGATTCGTTATTCCGGGCTATCCCCTGCTACTGGCCGGAATGATTTCCCTGTTTGGTTTGAACGCCGTGTTCGGCCTCAACAGCATTCTGTTCGTCGTCCTGCTGCTGTTGCTCCACCGCCTGCTGGCCCGGCTGATGAAAAACGAACGCCAAGCCGGCTTCATGGCCCTTTTCTGCCTGGCGGGCCTGTTTGCCGGTTTTGAACGAAATGCGCATTTTCTTTTGCTGGCCTTTCGGAACACCCCGATGTATGTGTTCAGCACGGCATCCCTGCTGGCCTTGCTGGCCGCAAGCGAACGAAAACAAAGGAGCGCCTTTTCTTGGGGGGCGCTGGGCGCCTCCCTCCTCCTCCTTCTTGGAACCGGCATCCGGGAGACCGTAGTCTTCATGGCCGCCCCCATGCTGTTGTTGATTTTGATTCGGCGGCCACGCCCGGATGAACCGTCTAGGACCACCCTTGCCCTTTGCTTTCTGCTCCCCCTGTTGCTGGTGGGCTGTGCCGCCGGTGTGGTCTTGAGCCAACGGCCGGATCTTCTGCTGAATTCTCAAAGCCGTCAACTTCTGCGAATTCTGCCCGCCATGGTGCGTAGTTTTTCCGGACCGCTCTCTCCTTTCCGGGACGCGGTCGGCTTCCTGTGGGACGAGCTGCACGGGTGGGGCCTTGCCTTATGGGTGATGGGCATCTGGTATGCGCGGAAACAACCTTTTTTTCTCTGCGGCTTCCTGCTTCCCGCCCTTCTCTATTTTGGTTTCGATGGCGCCATCAAGGCGCATCGCCGCTTTTTTCTGACCACCCTCTTTTTCATGTTGCCCTTGTGCTCCCTTTCCGTAGCCGTGTGGGTGGAAGAAGCCGCAAAGCGGCTCGGCCGACGTTTTCGCTTTGCAGGAGACATCCTTTATGTCCTGGCATGGGCTGGAGCGGCCGCATGGGGCCTGCATGCGGCCCTTTCCCTCCAGCCATGGGGCACGAGGGTCTCTCTGGAAGAAGTGGCCCGCATGCAGGATGTGCTGGCCCGACAGGCGCTGAAAGAAGGGAATGTTGTTCTTGTGGACGGCCGGTCCCGTCATCTGATCGACGCTCTAACCGTCTTCACCGATGTGTCCCCCGTGAATGCTGCGGATCCAGACCAAGTTCTGGTGCAACATCCGCCCCGTCTGTTCATTGAACCCCTCAACAAGGGCTCCATCCATCCCATCGAACAATCCCCCCCGGCTCTTCCGGCCATTGCCCAGCAGGGCCGACTGGAAAAAACCGGCATCCGTTTTGTTCTGGGGGCCGGGGAATTTGAACTTGCGCGGATCCTGCCGTGGACGAACAACCGGATCCGGGAAACCCTGCCTCCGCCGCCCGACGATCCCGCCATTCTACGGCTCCATGCGCCCATCCTCCAAGGCCCTCCCTACAACCGGACCGCCGTCCGGGTGCAGCTCGACGGCCGCGACATCCTGCCGGAGCTGACGGTCGGTGCAAATTTTGCGGTTGTCTCCACATCATCCGGCGGGCCTCGCTCCCCCCTGTTGCAGATCGAATCAGATGCGCCCCTGCCGAACACCTTCCACCCCGCATGGCTGGCGTGGAACACCTCCATCGACATGAAATTCGGCGCGGGAAGGACTCCATCCTTTGATGCGTATCTTTCTCCTGAATTTTTCCGCTTCCCCTCGCCCAACCCGTATGCCCGGGAGTGGCGAGCCGCCGGGCGCATCCGGCTTCCCGTCCTCTATCCTTCCAATACCTACCTCATCGTCATACCCGGCGTGTCCTCCGTTCATCACGAACCCGACGTTCCTGTCCGCTTGACCCTCTCTTCCAGGGGGCGGACGCTGGCGCAAACCCATGTGCCCGCCTCCGCCCGCCTACAGGCTCCGCTGCTGCACATCGGCGAGCTGGAAGCACCGCCCGTGGAAGAAGTGGAGATTCGGATGGAACGCGAACGGCCCTATCGGCACCCCATCCCCGATGAGCGCGGCTTGAACGACCTCCTCCATAATTTTATGCTCTATCCCATCCGGCTGGGCGCACCCGTGCTCATCCGCTTGGGCGTATCCAGCGACACGCCGGATGCCGCCGAAGGGTTCTGGGCCCGGGAGCGGACGCCGGAAGGCTCCGGACGCTGGACGAAGGAGCGAGCCGTTGTCTTCCTTCCCCTGCAGCCGGGCCGGGACCATCGGGTGAGCCTCCGTTATCAGGTGAACCGACCGGAGCATGTGCCGGGGCCGGACCCCATCCTCCGGTGGAATGGAGCTCCGCTTCCCTTCTCTTCGGATGTCCCCGACTCTCTAACGGCGTGGATCCCGGCGGAACAGATCTCCTCCGTCTCCAATGTGTTGGAAATTCTGACCCTTCCATGGCGGCCCAGCGAAGCGCTCGGCAGCCGTGACCCCCGCCAGCTTGGCCTCTTCCTTCAGCAAGTGGAAGCCGAACCCGTTTCTCCCACTCTCCATGACTCCCCGGAGGCAAATCCATGAAGATCCTGATGCTGACCTGGAACTATCCGCCCACCATCGGCGGCATTGAGCAGGTCGCCCATTACACGGCCACCGGACTCCGCCGCCTCGGGCATGACGTCACCGTGGTGGCCTCCGTTCTGCCGCCCGGCGCAGGAGAAGCGCCCGAACAGCGGCCTTTCATTCACCGGGCGGACAAAAAAGGAATCCCCGCCTTCCTGCTCCATGCCGTCCGGACAGGTTCCCGCCTGATCCGTCGGCAACGGCCGGACGTCCTCCTCTGCCCTAGTCTGACATCCGCCCCCGCCGCATGGCTCCTCTCCAGACGCTTTCGCATTCCCTATGCCATCCAAATCCACGGCAGCGACATTTTGTTGCCCCGGCGGGCCTATCAGGCCGCCATCCACCCCCTGCTGGCGGGAGCTGGCGGCCTGTTCGCCAACAGCCGGAATACCGCCCGCCTGCTTCAGCAGCGCGGCCTGCAACCGGAGCGCATCCATGTTGTGTATCCCGGAGTGACGCCGCCACCGACTGAAACGGGGCCCAGCGAAAAGATGACGGCCTTGGCCGCCGCCGCGGAAGGGCGGCTGGTTTTGTTGACCGTCGGCCGCTTGGTGAAGCGGAAAGGCATTTTGGAATTCATTCGGGATGTCATGCCGTTGCTGAGCGTCCGGCATCCGGATCTCCTGTATTGGGTGGTGGGCGGCGAGCCAAGCTCCTCCCTCATTCATCAAGAACGCATCGCGGACCAGCTTGCCGCCGCCATCCGGGAAGGCGGGCATGAAAACCGGGTGCGGTTGCTCGGACGCCTGGCCGATGCCGACCTCGCGCTGGCCTACCAGCAGGCCGATCTGTTTGTCCTGCCCTGCCTAGATGACCCGAATGATGTGGAAGGCTTCGGCATTGTGTTGCTGGAAGCCGCCCTGCGGGGGGTTCCCGGCGTGGCCACCCGCTGCGGTGGAATTCCCGACGCCGTGATGGATGGCCAAACCGGCGTGCTGGTCCCGCCCGACGATCCGGCCGCCATGGCCGGGGCCATTGAAGCCTTGCTGGAGCGACCGGAGCAGCGGCGACGGCTTGGACAGGCCGCACGTGAGCGCACGCTGGCCCGCTTCACCTGGGACGCCGTCGCCGCCCAATATGCCGAAGGCCTCCGAGCCCTCCTTGCCGCCCGTTCTTGACTTTTGAGCGGACGGCCCACAGATTGATCCCCATGAATCCGCCCGCCCCCCAATCCAGCACTTCGGCGCCAACCGCCGCCCGGCGCTCCGGATGGCGCAACGCCCTGCTGTTGACGGGCCCTTCCGTCGCCTATCTGGCCCTTCGCTTTCTCTTGTCCCCCATTCAGATCCGGGTGCTGACCAGCCTGCTGGACAAGGCGGATTACGGCATCATCAGCCTGATTGCCGCCACTGTCACCGTCATCGCCATTCTGGCCTCCTTCGGCCATTTTGAGTTCATGATCCGCCGCCTGCCCGGACAGCCGGACGACCTGCAATATGCCACGCTCCGGCGGATGAGCCGTTTTTTTCTGCCCTTGATCCTGCTGGTGGCCGTCCTGACGGCCGTTTTTCTCGGCCAGATGCCGGGCTTTGAAGAACATGGCGGCGGCCTCTCTCCCCCCCAACGCCTGCTGACCGCCGCGGCCCTAGGCCTACTGGCCTTTTTGTTGCAACGGATCTTCTTCTTGGTTTCCCGCGCCGAGTGGATCAAAGTCCGGACCTTGCAGCTCCTTCAAAGCGACACCTGGTTTCTGCCTTTTCTTTTGGCTTATGCGCTGGGCGCCCGCGGCCTGAGCGCCGCCCTGTGGGTTTGGGTGGGCTGGCTATTCTGCACCAATGTGCTCGCCTTTTCGTGGACGCGAGGGACCCAAACCGCCTCCCCCCTCCCGGCCGAACTCGGCATTAAAGCCGCCCTTCTCTTCGGCATGCCCCTGTTGCCATGGCTGGTCGGCGAGTTGCTTCTCCGCCTGGGCGATCGCTATGTGCTGCTGGCCTACCGGGGCCCGGAAATCGTGGCCAATTACACCCTCTGCGCCAATATCGGCATTTTAATCTATACGGTGGCCGCCATTGGGATGGATCCCTTCATTCCGGAGCTGAGCCGCACCTGCAACCGGGCCGCCCCGGCAACCGACGGCGCGGCGGCCGCCTCCACATTGTTCTCCACCATGCTCCGGCTCGCCCTGTCCATCAGCTTGGCCGGTTGCATGTTCATGCTGGTCGGCAACCGGGCCCTTCTGGATTTGCTGGGCGGCACCCGCTTTTTGGATGCCGCCGGCCTGCTATGGTGGTTTGCACCCGTGCCCATCCTCAGCGTGTTGTGGGCCTGCGGCTCGCGTCTATTGCTGCTGAAAAACCGATGCATCTGGATGGGGGTGTTGACTCTTTCCGCCTGTGCGCTGAATGTCGGCGCCAACCTGCTGGTGGTTCCCCGCTTCGGGGAACAAGGCGCCGCCGCAGTCTATCTGACCACTCTGGCCGCCCTCGGCGGGGCCACCGCCGTCACAGCAAAAGCCTGGCGGTATATCCACCCAACCACGCTGCAGCCTCTCCACTTGGCCGCATGGACCTTGGTGTGCGCCTGCATATTGGGCGCGCTTCGCTGGCTATGGCCCCATGCGCCCGCCCTTCCCTGGCTGTTGACGGCCGCCGTCCTCTGCACCCCATTTGCGTTCCTTATCGGCGTGATCCGCGCCTCCGATTTTTCTTTTGCAGAGCGAACCTCCCCCGCCGTGCGCCCGGTCCTTCCAGCCGAGCCTTGATTACTTCTTCAAGCTTAGGATCAGCACGCCCAGGGCAACACAGGCAATGCCGCCCCAGTCTCGCGGACTTGGGCGCTCACCCAGAAAAATGAAAGCGAAAATGGCCACCAGCACTAAACTCATCTTGTCCACCGGGGCCACTTTCAATGCCTCTCCGATTTGGAGCGCACGGAAATAACAAACCCAGGACGCACCTGTGGCCAACGCGGAAAGGGTGAGAAACAACCATGTTTTTCCGGGCAGGCGTAGCGGGTTGCTCCACTTGCCCAAGACAAATACATACGCCGCCAGCACAAAGAGGATAATGAACGTGCGGACCAGCGTGGCCAAGTCCGAATCCACTCCGCGAATGCCGATTTTGGCGAAGATGGCGGTGCCTGCGGCAAACACCGCGGAAAATGCCGCCCACACAAACCATGTCGGGAATACCTGTGACATACTGGAACTTTCTCCTCTCATATTCTGGCTCCGCCCATTCATTCCGCTTTCCCTTGGGGAAGGCAAGAAAATAACCCGCCGAACGCCTCCCGCTCCGCCATCTCCAAGCCCTGCTGAAACAGACAAGCACCGCTTCAACATTTGGCCAACGGCACTTGACTTTCCCGCTACGGCTTTGGCATCATTCCCCCCTCATTGGCGCCAACGTAGCTCAGCTGGCAGAGCATCGCATTCGTAATGCGACGGTCATCAGTTCGAATCTGATCGTTGGCTCCATTTTTTTGCCCTTTTTCGATGGACAGCAAAACGGATGCGCCCTATCTTCTTGTTGTCCCCCCGAGTGGTTCGGGAGAGGCGGGGTTACATACATGGCGAGCCATCACATCCAATGGTTTTTGCGAGAATTGTCCGCACCGAAAAAAGACAGCCTGCTGGGTGGCTCGACCACGGAACGCTTGCCGCAGCCTTATGAACGGCAATGGCCCCGGATGCCGCGCCGGGGTTGGGGGTTGGCGGGTTTCGGCATCCTCGTCACCCTGTTTTTGGACATGGGAGTCATCCTTCTATGTTCCGGTTGCCGGGAAAACGACAGAGCGCTCCAGAACCGCATCCGCGCCTACGGCATGGAAAACTGCCGGTCCACCTGCGCGCTCGGCACGTCGTTCGAAGATGTGCCGCAATGCCGGAAATTCGACAATACCGACGCCAACTTGTTCGGATTGGCTTTTTGCTTCGACGGCTCGGCGTGCATCCAACAAATCCAAACATTTCGGCATTCACGACCATGTCGAACAGAAGACCACCAAACAGAAGCCAACCATCCCAGAACGGAAACACATATGAACGCCATTCAAACCTCCCGCGCACCGGCGGCCATCGGGCCGTATTCGCAAGCCGTCTCCCACGGCCAAATGCTTTATCTGTCCGGCCAACTGGGCCTCAATCCGGAAACCGGCGAATTGGCAAGGGGAGTGGAAGCCCAAACACGGCAGGCGCTGGCCAATGTGCAGGCCATTCTGGAGGCGGAGGGCCTCACACCACGGGCTGTGCTGAAAATGACCCTCTATGTGGTGGACATGAATGATTTCGCCCTCATCAATGCCGTTTATGCGGAAACCTTCACCGAACCGTTTCCGGCCCGGGAGGTGGTGCAGGTGGCACGGTTGCCCAAGGATGGCTTGATCGAAATTTCCGGCATCGCCGCCTATGGTGTTTTGGACGCCAAATAATTCTTCCCTCCACAAAAACTTGTTCCTGCCGGGGGGGTTTGATAAAAGAAAGAGGTTGTCTTTCATATCCAACCTAGGAGCAAACCATATGGCCGCCATCCTCATCCAAAACGCCCTGATTGTCACCCTAGACGATGCCCAGCCCATTCTGCCCAATGGGCAGATTCTGATTGAAGGAGAGCGCATCACCGCCGTCGGAGCATCCGTCACGGCGCCAAAGGATGCCCAGGTGCTGGATGTCAACGGCATGGTGGTGATGCCCGGCCTCATCAACGCCCATCATCATCTGTATTCCTCCTTTGCCCGCGGATTTTCCGCCCCCGGCGCTCCCGCCGCCAATTTTATAGAAATTCTGGACCGGCTCTGGTGGAAGCTTGACTTGGCCCTCGACCCGGAAGGCGTGCGCTATTCGTCGCTGGTGGCCTTGATTGAAGCCATCCGAACCGGTTGCACCACCATTGTGGACCACCACGCCTCCCCCGCCTGCACCGACGGCTCGCTGGACATTCTTGAAGATACGTTCCGGGAAGCCGGACTCTCCGGCTGCCTGTGTTATGAAACCTCCGACCGGAATGTGAAGGGCGACGGCGTGGCGGAAAATGCCCGCTTCATCCGCAAGACCCGGAAGGGCGACGGCCAGGTGACCGCCCTGTTTGGCTTGCATGCGCAAATGACCTTGTCGGATGAAACCCTAGCGGAAACAGCCGCCATCTGCCAAGACACGGGCGCCGGCGTCCATGTGCATGTGGCGGAGGATCTGGCGGACGAGGAGGACTCTCTGGCCAAGCATGGGGCCCGCATCATCCAACGGCTGA
Source organism: Verrucomicrobiota bacterium (assembly GCA_031262805.1). GTDB lineage: Bacteria > Verrucomicrobiota > Kiritimatiellia > CAIQIC01 > Lenti-01 > JAISGX01. The sequence continues at coordinate 13,599 of JAISGX010000091.1, forward strand.
ACGCATTCGGCCTGACCGGCCCCAATTCCCTGTTCATCCATGGCATTCATCTGGATGAAACCGAAATGGATCTGATTGCCGAAACCGGCACCATGATGGTCCACAACCCCGAATCCAACATGAACAATGCGGTCGGCACCCAGAAAATGCTGACGCTTCTTCAAAAAGGCATTCTGCTGGGTCTGGGAACGGACGGCATGACCTCCCACATGATTTCTTCCGCCCGTGTGGCCCACCTGCTCCAACGCGCCACCTTGGGCGACCCGCGTGTGGCCTTTGTCGAGGCCTGCGAGATGCTGCTAGAGAACAATGCGAAAATCGCCGCACGGTGCTTCCCGGAAATCCGTGGCCAACTGGCCGTCGGCCAACTGGCGGATCTGGCGGTCTTCGATTACCGACCCACCACGCCGCTCGAACCGGGCCGCTTTTTGGGCCATCTGCTGTACGGGTTGAATTATGCCCGTGTCCACACCACCATCGCCCGAGGGCGGATCCTGATGCGGGATTCCACCCTGTTGAGCTTGGATGAGCAGGAAATTTGCGCCAAAGCACGCGAATGCGCCCGAGCCACCTGGGGCCGGATTCAGTAGGCGGGGCATGAGCTCCTTCCCCTTCACTGCCCCTTCTTTCCTGAGCCGCCCATGAAAATTGGAATCGATCTTCTTTGCTTTCATACGCCGTCCTATGTGATGGATCTTCGCATCCTGGCTGAAAAACGAGGCGTGGACCCGGACAAATTCACCATCGGCATCGGACAAGAGCGGATGGCGGTCTTGCCGCCCGACCAAGACATCGTCACGCTGGCGGCCAATGCCGCCCTGCCGGTTGTTGAAAAAGCCGGGCGCGACGGCATTGAACTGCTGATTTTCGCCACGGAATCTGGCATCGACCAATCCAAAGCGGCCGCTCTTTTCTGCCACAAGCTACTGAACCTGCCCGCCACCTGCCGTTGTATAGAGGTGAAGGAGGCCTGCTACGGCGGCACCGCCGCCCTTCGTTTGGCCGCCACCATGGTGGCGGCCCGCCCCCACACCAAGGCCCTGGTGCTGGCCGCGGATGTCGCCCGCTACGACCTAGCATCTCCCGGCGAGCCCACGCAGGGAGCGGGAGCCGTCGCGATGCTGGTCTCCACCAAGCCGCGTATTCTGGCCCTGGACCCGGAAACCGGCTTCCATGCCGAAGACGTCATGGATTTCTGGCGCCCGAATTATCGCGAAGAAGCGTTGGTGGATGGAAAGTATTCCACTCGGATGTACCTCACCACCTTGATTCAGGCATGGAAGCAATATACGGCGGCATCGGGCCGCGGACTGGCGGATCACGCCCATTATTGTTTTCACCTTCCCTTCACCAAGATCGCTTATAAAGCCTATTCCCGCCTGTGCAAGGCGGAAGGAACGGCCGAACCGCCGAAGGAGGAGCTGTTGCACCTGCTGGATATGGCACTGGGATACAACCGGCAGACCGGCAACACCTATGCGGCCTGCGTGTATGAAAGTCTTTCCGCCCTACTCGACAACATGCCGGAGGCGCTGGACGACAAACGCATCGGCTTGTTTTCATACGGATCGGGCTGCATGGCGGAATTTTTCTCGGGTGTGGTCCAACGCGGCTATCGTGCACATTTGTTCACTGACCTGCACCGGACCATGCTGGACACGCGCACACCGGTCACCTACCGCCAATACGAAGACATCTTCACCTACGGAATCCCCAAGGACGGGGCAGACCACGTGTTTGCGCCCTACCGGGGAGGCGCCTTCCGCCTGGCGGGAATCAAAGCCCATAAGCGGCGCTACGAAGCCACGGCGTAATCCACCAAGCAAAATCCGCCTAGGGCAGGAAGGCCCTCCGGGCCGGAGCGACCGGATTGAAGATTTCGGCGATGCTGGCGCTGAACCGGCTCAGGCCCGGGACGTCGAAACCGGATGGAAAGCCTGCTCGCCCGAACCACAGGCGATGGCCGATTGGAAAAAGGCCGGGCGGCACACACAAAACTCCAGTCGCTTTTCACAGAATGGGGGATGCATGGAGGGACCTGCGCGGAGCCCCCCATCTAGGCGACATAGCTGGCCCCGCCCTGGAATGCGGCCCTATTATGCCCGGGATTGTGACGAACAGGCCGGGCATCCCTCCACCCGCCAGCCATCAGGGAACTCACGGCACTGCCGGGGACGCCCGTCATAAATCCGGCAACTACCGGAGGCATCCAAGAGTAGACAGCTTCCGTCCACTTGTTCCTTCAGGGTCAGTTGGGCGCGGTTGCGGGCCAGTTGGGTATAGTGCGCAATGAACGTCTCTTCGGGAAGCTGCAACCCAGCCGCCGCCGCAACAATATCCGCATCGGTCAATAAAACCGAACCGGGCCACCGGCAACAGGCGCCGCAGCGTTGGCAGACAAATCCATCCATGGTTCCGCCATTGCCGATTATTGTGGGCGAACCATGATGCCCTGGGCCCCGAAATCAATAATGGAGCGTTCGTCCAGCAGCTCGCAGGTGACGCTAATGTTTTTCAACCAGGCCAACAGACGGGCCTGTTGGAAAATGGTGAAGCTATCGGGCCGAACGAAAAAGCAGAGGAATTGCGTTGCGGGGTCAATCTCATTCAGATGCCGCCCAAACCACATGTCGTCTTTTTCCTGTGTATAGCGGGTGAAGGCGTACCCTTGCGCGTTGAAGTCGGGCGTCAACACATACCGTCCCAGCATCGCAAAGGTATAATCGAGAAACTGGCCGTCGATTTCCAGCCGGGTGGTCCCGGCCAGACGCAGGAATTCGGTTTCATTGCCTTCCACCTGATGGCGAATTTCCTCCGTTTTTTCATCCACAGCGGCTTTCAGGTTGTCGAAGGAAATGAAAAACAGTTGGTTGTTGCGACACTCGAAGAAAACCGGACGTTTGGTGCTGTCCGTATCCTCCTGGGGCGTGGCCACCAATACCTTGATCTGGGTGGCATCAATCCCCGTCAGCAGAATGATCAAAATCAAAATGCCCAAAATACAGGTCATGATGTCCATGAAGGAACTCAGATCCATTTCCGGCCCTTTAGCCACGTTTCGTCTCCTCTCTATGCGATAATGTTAATGGGACGGCCTTTTTCCCAAGGTTCGAAGCCGATGCCAATGCCGCGGTCGCTGATGACTTCCCGAAGCCGACGCTGAAACTTGGCGCTGCCGGGACGCATCAACAGGATGATATAGCGTTTGTCCTTGATGGCTTCCACTTGGTCCAAGAACTCTTCAAAGGCATTGTCGGGAAGCGTCAGGTCCCGCTCCGGAATCACAAAGGTCTGCAACGGATTCTCCCCGTCGTTGAAATAAACGGTCAATTGCTGTGAATCCACATCAATGTATATGGGATCCTTGCGCATGTTGTTGAATTTGGGCGCAACAAACGAGCTTTCATCATCCACGTCGGTTTCATATACGGCTCCGGAGACCAAGGCGCCGATTTGAATGTTTTCCGGGTTACTGATGATGGTCAACACATTACTGATGAGAATGATCATCAGCACGCCGATCAGCATCAGCACGATGTTTTGAAATCCGGAGGTATCGACATCGGTCGCCTTCATGACAACGGCTCCGTTTCCAGGACCGGCGCAGGCTCCACCAGCGGCTCGGCTTCCATTTCCACCACAGGCGCCTGATCGACCACCTCGGGCAGGGTTCCGCCTTCTTCCCCATCTAGGAAGCTGTGGTTCAAACGCTGCAAATCGTCATCCGACAATTCCGTCACATCCGCAGCGGCTTCCAAATTCATTTCCATTCGTTTGCGCTCCGCCAGCTCCTTCAGCCCATCCGGGGCACCGGCCAATTGCGGGCTGGCCCCGGAATCCCCGAAGGCCACCGTCATTTGCGCGGGGAAGCGGCCGATGCGCAACCAGCCCACGGAACGGCTTGCTCCGCTTCCGCCGCCGAAGCCGGAAACCAACAAGTTGCTGATCTGCTCGCGAGTGACCTTGCCCTCCATGCCCTCAATGAGGGCTTCATCCATAAACGAAGCTTCATAGACCACGCGACCGCTTTGCGTTGCGGCAGACTTCACCACCAATTTGGCTGTTTGCTCCCGCGCACCCTGGAAGAGGGTGAGATAATAGTCGCCGTAAATCCCGGAGCCCAGGAAGGAGAGGTTGATCTGAACGCCTTGCTCTGTGCTGGACATGCCGCAGGCGACCACAGGAATATGCATGCCGCCCTTTCCCGTCGCCACCTTGGACACATTCGTTCCCGACAGGCGGTAAACGCCGACATCGCCTTGAAAAACCGGGCGGGTCTGCTCGATTTTGCCACTTTTCCGCTTGGCGGAGAAAAAGCTCAGGCTTGGGCTGACGGCGGTTTCGGTCAGGACGATTTTGCTGGGAAACAGCAGGAAGAATTCCACCGTATCGATGGGATCCTCCTCCACGCCTTCCACTTCCACGGCGGCTTTGATGCGGCCGGCAATGACCGGCATCTTGCCGGCAATGTCGCTGAGGTTGAACTGCACGGCGTGCGTTGAATCGTCGGGAATCAAATCCTTGGCGGCATCCTGCAGGCGTTCGAAGAAATTGTTAAGGAAGGCCGGAGCCTCCGAAGCAATGCCCATCATGCCCTCGATGGAACGCACAATCTGCCGCATGGCCACTTCGTTGAATTGCTGGGGAGGACTGGGCATACATTCCAACAGACGGCCAGCCGCCGGATCCGTCACCAGATATGACCCCGCGGAGCGATTCATCGCGATGGCGCCGACGGAACGTAGATTGTCCACCAACACGCCCTGCTGACCGGAGAAGGGATCCATCCGCACCATGGAGGCCCGGCCGGGCTCATCCTGTTTGGCAATGACAAAGGAGCCTTCCGGATACAGGGCCAAGGCGAGCAGCTTGGAGCGTCCGGTGGCATTCGGAGAGGCACCCAGCATAATGTGCCGGTCCACTTCCCACCACGTGAGGTTTCCCTGGCGGCGGTCGCCCAGAATCATGACGTCCTGCCGCTGGGACATGGCAAAGGTGAAGAAGTCGGCGAAGGGGCCGAAATCAATTACCCACCAGTTGCCGTCCGTCTCGCGCATCAGCGCGGAGCCGAATTTCATGAAATCGGAGCCGACTTCATCAGCACCAGTAATGAATAAGCGGCCCATTTGATCCACAAAGATATCCCGCCATTGGAATTCCTGGTCAAGCCACGGCACCGGAATGCATTGCCCTTCGGTGTAGCGTCCGTTTTCATCCGGAATGAATTCTAGGATGCGGCCGTCGGGTATCTGCTCGCTGACATACAGCGTCCCATTGGTGGCAATGGTCACCGGCCCAGGTTGTTCCAGCGTGGCCGCCATCCATCGCTCCAGCGGCATGCGCTCGGAAATGGCCCACCGGGGCAGATTGGTCGAGACGCGCCAGCCGGGAGCCAGGGCGGGCTCCGCCCGACCGTTTCGGATGACGCTGATCTGCGCGCCGCCGCGCTCGGAGACATAGATTTCGCCGTTCGGGTGAAGGGCCACGCCATGCGGCTCCCGCAATCCTTCGGCCAAGGGGCGAACCGTAAAGGGATTCTGTTGCGCGAAGGCGCCGACTCCCCCCGCCCAAAGGACCAGACAGGCCCCCCGACACACTCGCCGCCAAGTTGATCGCTGCATGCGCCGTCCCTCCATCCGCCTCACATCAGGAGATGACTTCCTCGTGAAGGGTGATGACGCGGGGCTTGCTCAAGCGGCGGCAGAACTCGTCCGTGGTGGCCAAATGCTCACGCAGCTGTGTGAGCGTCTGCTGGAAGGAGGCGGACTGGGAAATGCCGGACAACGCCTTCTCCATCGCCTGTTCCACCTGAAGCAGTTCGCGAATCTGAGTGCCGAGATCGGCAATGGAGGCCACCTGGCGAGTGACGCCGGCGGCCGCATCGGCCGCTTTTTCCAAACTGGATTGCAGGGCGGTTTGAATCCCGTCCGCACTGTGGGCATATTCTCTGGCCAGCTCGCTGGCTTTGATGTGCGCGTTTTCCAGCGCTTCGGCCAGACCGCGGATTTCCGCATCCGTGGCTTCCTTCCTCGCCTCGACATATTTGGCGGTAAGCCCTTCGAACTGCTTCTCGACCACCGCACCGGCCTTTTCAATGGATTCGGTGAAGACTTCCTCATAGCGGTCCGGATCCGGAATATACCGGCGGAAGGCCGCTTCGATGGAATCTTCGAGGTTTTCAATCACCACCGGCTGCTGCTCGGCCGAAGGCAGGCGGGAAATGAAGTGTTCATCCAGATAAATATCAATTTCGCCGAAAAATGAGCTTTCCCGGCGCATAACAGAGGCCAAGGGGAACTGCACAATCATCACCAGAACGAGGGCCAAGAACGTGGTATCAAACGCCACGCCCAATCCAATCGTCACATCGGCAATGGCGCCTTTGATGGCGCTCAAGTCCGCAGCGCCCGAAAGGAAATCGGCAAATCCACCGACGGCGGAACTCAGCCCCTGCACCGTTCCGATAAACCCGAAAATCGGGATGGCCCAAATCATCGTGCGGGCCAGCGTATAGGTCAAATCGGACATCCCGGTGTCGCGGGCCCCCTCGGCATTCATCGATCCAGACACACGGCCGACATCCTTGGATGCCAGCCACAGGGCCAAACCACGGTCCAAACGGCCAAACAGGATGCTCCCAGCATTCCCGCCCGACTCATGTATCTGTTTGCGAAGTTGAAGAATTTCTTCCTCGTTGTCCATATTGACGCGGGCCAGCTGAGCGCTGTCTTCATATAAATGCTGGATCTGGGTACGGATGATGCGCGCCTTTTGAATCACAAAAATGATCACAACAAAGAAACAAAGCACTTCACACCACTGCACAGGACCGCGTTGATTGATCAGGCCGTTGAGATATCTGACCATCGGGAGCCGGACGGTTTCTTCAACCACTTTACCGTCTGCGTCCAGTACGCGGGGGTTCAATCCGGCATTGGCGAAATATAATCCCGCACAGAGCAGCACCGTCAGGAGGACACTCCCCACAATTTGAGTCCAGATATTGACATCTGTTGTGGCCCGCCCCATCGAAAGCTGATCGTCCTGTTCCTGCGCCAACGTTTCTTCTTTAGCCATGTCTCTACCCTATCCCGTTTCAGTTTCGAACATCTTCATCGCCCACAGCCGACCCAAGGGCCCAACCGGACACCCTAGGCTCCCAAAAACCTATATTTTAGTCGAGCTGAAAGTGATGGAATCCCCCGTCCCCTTTTCGATCCCCTCTTCCTCAGCAGGAAGTTCCTTTTTCACTGAAATCCTTGTTGGGGCGCAGTCCTTCGGCCCATTCCCCCAGGCCATAGGCGACGTGCATCCAGAGGATGACGCCCGGCAGAAACACATTCTTCATCTGCCGGGTCCGAAACACGGTCTCCACCGTCACCAGCAAAACCATCAGAAGATAGAGGAACAAATCCATGGCCAGCAGCAACCGAGCCCATGGGGAAAAAAGGGCCAGAATGCCCAGCAGAAGGGTCACGGCCACCCAAACGGCCGGAACCAAAGGCAGTGGATGAAAGTCCACCCCGGCGCGCAAAAGGCGGATTCGGGTGGCGCCATAGCCCCACATTTGCCGCCAGAAACGGCGGAGGGAGGAACGGGGGTAATGCTTGACGGGTGCAGCAGGCAGAAAACACAACCGCCACCCCGCCTGTTCCGTCCGGTAGGCGGCAAGCATTTCCTCGCCCGGATAAAAATCCGGCGGGAACCCCCCCATTCCGACAAAGGCCTCTCGCCGGTAGATCGCATTGCAACCAATGATGCGGTCCCAATCGACCGGATAGGCTTCGGCGCGGTTCCGACGGTATCGTTCCGCCACATATCCCGCCGCACGGGAGGACAACGCCAGCCCCGCCAGCCGCCCGATCCAGTTGATATCCTCCGGTACCAGGCTGGGGCCGCTGGCCAATCCGACCTGTTTATCCCGGAAGGGTTCGACAATCCGCTTGGGCCATTGCCGGTCCACCACCACGTCATCATCCAAAAAGGCAATCAAATCCGCCTGAGCATGGGCGGCGCCTTCGTTTTTCTTCCGGCTGGAATCGCCAGTTTCAAAATGGATGTCCAAATGGCGCACATTGGG
>JAISGX010000099.1 GCA_031262805.1 Verrucomicrobiota bacterium
GTTCGAAACGCCGCTCCCACCCCCCGATTCCCCGGATGCGACACCACAAAGGCCCCCGCCCCCCGTGCCAGTTCCGCCGTGCGGTCTGTGGAGCCGTCATCCACCACCAGCTTCACCACCTCATCCACATCGGGCAGCGAATCCGGCAACCGCTCCAACACATGGGCAATGGACGCCTCTTCATTCAACGCGGGAAGTTGGATCACTAATTTCATGCGCACCTGTCCGAATGGGGTTCAGCCTTTTTCACTTGGGCATCATAACCGCCCCAACGCTCCCCGTGCAATCTTTATGGCACAACCGGATGATCCTTAAGGATAAACCCGCCGTCACTTTTTGAAATCTGGATTCAAGGAATGCGTCCAATCCTCCTCGATGTTCCGAGATTGGGGAGCATGTGGGCCGAGATGCCAGCATAATGTAGAGCCATGGACTACGTTTTTTCAGGCGTCAAAACGGTGGAATGGCTTCCCGGCGGCGGTGTTCTTCTGTTTTTTCATATGCATCGCGGTATCGCCCAGCGGCGGGAGTTTCCAGCGTGAGGGAGGTGTGCAGGGGATTATTGAACCAAGCCGTCATGCCTTTGGTGTTGCGCCAGCTTTTCGGCCGGACGAGCAGGTTTCGGGCACGTTCCAGCAGGTGGGCTTCCGAGGAATCCACTTGCTCCCAACGGCCGCGGCGGCCTTCGGCTTTCAGGATGACGGCGAGTTCGTCCTCCCCAATGGCTTGATGGCTCGCCTTGCTGTAGCGAATCACGGCGGCGCGGCCGCGAACAAAGGACAAGCGGAGGGTCCAACCGTCGTAGGCATAGGTGCGGTCGGGAAGAGCGGGCAGGAGGGAATGGACGGAATCGTTGGTGGAGGAGGGTGGGCCGTAGCGGGCGTCGTTCTGCGCCACCGTTTCATACAGCCGGGCAGGGGCGGAGCAGGCGGCGGCGAAGCAGAGCACGGCCCAAACGCGGAAAAGGCGGGTTTTCGATGGAAACGTCATGCCCCGAGCTTTCCTTTGGCCACCCCTGGCCCCGACGGAGCAATCCGCATGAGCATCCACCCGTCTTGCGCACGGGAAGGTCCAATATGCCACGGCGATGTTCCAGAGCGCGGCGGCCGGAAAAAGAATTCGGTTGAGCATCGCGGCGCCTCCTGCCTGCCTTGAGGACGGTTATGTGGAACCACCGGCGGCCTCGCAGGCGCAGGCCCAGGCGGCGGGATCCCGGAAGCGGCGGATGAGCTGGTTGGTGGAGCTGTCGTGGTGGAGCTCAACCTGAGCATCGGCCTGGAGTTCGGGAAGGATGCGGTTGGCGAGCACTTTGCCGAGTTGCACGCCCCACTGGTCGAAGGAATAGATGTTCCAAATGATGCCCTGGACGAAGATCTTGTGTTCGTAAAGGGCGACGAGCTCGCCGAAGCTATGGGGGGTGAGCTTCTGGGCGAGTAGCGTATTGGTGGGCCGGTTTCCGGGAAAGGTTTTGTGCGGGACCAAGGCTTCGGGCACGCCTTCCAGGCGGCATTCCTCTGCGGTTTTGCCGAAGGCGAGAGCTTCGGTCTGGGCAAAAAAGTTGCTCATGAGCTTGGCGTGGTGGTCCCCCACCGGGTTGTGAGATTCGCACAAGCCGATGAAGTCGCAGGGGATGAGCTTGGTGCCCTGGTGGATGAGCTGATAAAAGGCGTGCTGGCCGTTGGTGCCGGGTTCGCCCCAGACGATGGGGCCGGTTTGGTAGCCAACGGCTTTTCCGTTGCGGGTGACGCGTTTGCCGTTGCTTTCCATATCCCCCTGCTGGAAATAGGCGGCGAATCGGGCGAGATATTGATCGTAGGGCAACAGGGCCATGCTCTGAGCGTCGAAAAAATCATCGTACCAGATGCCGAGAAGGGCAAGTAGCACGGGCATGTTGCGTTCGAAGGAGGCGGTGGCAAAATGGCTGTCCATGGCGAAATAGCCGTCGAGCATCTGCAGGAAGTTTTCGGGGCCGATGGCCAGCATGAGGGAAAGGCCGATGGCGGACGTGAGCGAGTAGCGCCCGCCGACCCAGTCCCAAAATTCGAACATATTGGCGGTGTCGATGCCGAAGGCGGCAACTTCCTTGGCGGCGGTGGAGATGGCGACGAAATGGCGGGCCACGGCGGCTGGATCGCCCAGTTTGCCAAGGACCCACTCGCGTGCGGTGTGCGCGTTGGTCATGGTTTCCTGCGTGGTGAAGGTCTTCGAAGCAATAAGGAAAAGGGTTTCTTCGGGATTCAGGCCGCGGAGACTTTCGACGATATGGGTGCCGTCCACATTGGAGACGAAGCGGACGGTCAAATCGCGCCGGGCGTAGGGCTTGAGGGCTTCATAGGCCATGGCGGGGCCGAGGTCGCTTCCGCCGATGCCGATGTTGACGATATTCCGAATGGGTTTGCCGGTGAAGCCCAGCCATTCCCCGGCGCGCACCTGGTTGGAAAAGGCGGCCATCTTGTCCAGCACGGCGCGCACGTCGGGCATGACATCCCGGCGGTCCACATAAATGGGCCGCTCGGAGCGGTTGCGTAGCGCAATGTGCAACACGGGACGGTTTTCGGTGACGTTGATTTTCCTGCCGGAGAACATCGCGTCGATTTCGCTACGCAGGTCGGCCATGTCGCACAGGGCGAGAAGCAGGCGGAGGGTTTCTTCGGTGAGGAGGTTTTTGGAATAGTCTAGGAACCAACTGCCGATCTGGAGCGAAAACAACTCGGCGCGTTCGGGCATGGCGGAGAAGAGGTCCCGCATGGAGACTTTCTTCATGAGCTCCGCGTGGGCTTTCAGGGCCTTCCATTCGGGGGTCTTGTTCAGTTGTTTCCGTCGTGCCATGGGGTCTCCTTTGGAAATGGGTGGCAAAGGCTATATCAAAGCACGAAGCGAACGGTTTTTCAAGCGGTGGGTTGGCGAAGGCGGAAACGAAAAACGCCCCGCCGGGAAGGACGGGGCGTTTGGAAGGCGGGTAGCCTTTATTTTTTGGCTTTCACGCGTTTGAAACGGCCGATCTTCGGCAACTTGCCGACGATGGGCGCGGCATAGTTGAGGAAGGCCTTGGTGACATCGCAACCGTTCTTGGCAATGAAGTTGTCGGGCATGTGGCGCGTTTCCTTGGCGACGTTGCACAGGGGCACGCGCTCAAAATACACTTGGTATTTCGCGCCTTTTTTGCGGCGGATGGCGATGGAACCGTCGATGTCGGCGCCAACGGCGCATTTGACGGCTTCACGGCCCACGGCAAAGGCTTCCTTGGCGTCATTCTCGGAGACCACGCCCGGGAAGGAGCGCTGGAGATAGCCGAAGGTATCGGCGCGCACGCGGGAAATATCGGTCTTCTGCTTGATCAGGCCGACGAGGAAATCGCCGAGGATGCCGGTGCCGGAGAGCTGCACATTGCCGTGGCTGTCCACTTCTTTGGTGTAGGCGGCGGCGATGGGCGTTCCGGCGGCATCCACGATGCCTTCGGAAACGGCGACGACGCAACGGCCATATTTCTTGTATTGCGCCTGCACCTGAGCGGCGAACTGCGTGACGTCAAAGGCCCGTTCGGGAAGGTAGATGAGGTGCGGACCTGCGCCGGGATAGGTTCGGGCCAGGGCGGAGGCGGCGGTCAGGAAGCCGGCGTGGCGGCCCATGATGACGTTGATTTTCACCCCGGGCAGGGCGGCGTTGTCCAAGTCGTCGCCCATGAAGGCCTGGGCCACGAACTTGGCGCTACTGGCGAAACCGGGGGTGTGGTCATTTTCGCGAAGGTCGTTGTCCACGGTTTTGGGGATGTGGAAGCAGTGCAGTTCGTAATCGGCTTCTTTGGCTTCCTCGTTGATGATGTGGGCGGTTTCGGCGGAGTCGTTGCCGCCGATATAGAAGAAGTAGCGGACATTGTATTTCTGCAACTTTTCAAAAATCTTCTGGCAGTCTTCCTTGGTGGGCTTTTTCCGGACGGAGCCCAAGGCGGAGGAGGGAGTGGCGGCGACGGCTTTGAGGGTTTCGAGACTTTCGCGGCCCAGATCAATCAGATCCTCCCCCAGAATACCTTTAATGCCGTGCAGGGCGCCGAAGATCTTTTGGATTTGCTTGTGCTTGCGGGCTTCCATAACGGCGCCGATCAGGCTTTGGTTGATCACCACCGTGGGACCGCCGCTCTGGGCGATGAGCATATTGCCGACGATTTTTTTGTACTTCTTAGCCATAAAACGTTTTTCCTTTTCGTGGGGGGTTCATGCCACGGGGGCGAATAGAAGCAAAAATTCCGCAGTTTTTGCAAGTGGTTTGTGCACCGGGACGGATTTTCCGCTCTAGCGTTTCCGGTTCCAGGCGGCGGAGTGATATTTCTGGAGAAGGCTGGGTGGAACATCCGGGGCTGGCGCCTCCCGCCACCGGGAAATCCCCCATTCCTGGGCAATGGCTTCCGCCATGGCGGCTTCCGTTTCCTCTGCACCCGAGCGGATGCCGGGCGCCTGAAGGGATCCTTGGTATAGGGCCGCCGGGCCCATCCGACGCAACGCCCCACCTAGGATTTTACGACCGGCGGCCATCAGATCCATCGCCACCGGCCGGACAAAGCACTGCGAGGCGCCTTCCGGCCCGTTCGGGGCGAGCTGACCGGTGGGACCGTAGGCCTCGGTGGAAAGGCCGCACCGGCACAGGGCGCCCTGAACGGCGCCATGCAGTCGGGCATAGAGGGTTTTTGGGCGCCAGCCGCCTTCCAGCGGAATCACGCAGGAAAAGGTCATATCGGTTTCGTGAAGGACCACGCCGCCGCCGGTCGGCCGACGGACGGCCTGGGCATGCAACTCCGGCGGAAGGGTCCGAAGGACATCCGCCCAAGCCTGGGCATAGCCGAAGGTGGCGCCCCGCCCCCCCCACCGATAAAACCGCAGGCAAAAGGCGGCGGGCGCGGTGCGGGCCACGGCTTCATCCACCGCCATCTGGGTGAAGACATCCGCTTCTGGAAATGAAATCCGCCAACCGTCCATGGCGGCAGACATAGCCCACACAGCGGAAAAAGTACAGGCGGAAACCGGAGTGGACCGGAAAAGACGGGTCAACTTTTTACTGGCGGAAAGTGTAGCGTTTCGTCATAGTTCAGCCCGTCTTACGGTGCAGGTTCCCCGTCTTCAAACGGAGCAAGGATGGTTATGGTTAGGAAATGGATGCAGATTGCAGGAGCACTTCTGGCAGGTGTGGTGGCCACCTTGCTGGTTTCGTGCGCCCCAAAAACGGAGCAGGCGCAGGGAGATGCGGCCTCCTTGGTGAGGAATGCATGGATGGCGTACCGCTTGGGCGAGTATCAGAATGCCATCCAGGATTTCACGACCGTCCGAAGCATGACGGAAAAGGGATCGGACGAGTGGGCCATGGCAACCTACGGCCTGGGCATCACGTGGGACCTCCGGCGGCCCGGCGAAAATCCGCGCCTGGCCACCCAGCTCTATCATGAGGTGCTCAACGCCGCCGCCGACGCCCCCATTGCCCCCTGGGCGGAATTAGCCTTGGCCCGCCAGCTGCACCTGGTGCCGGTGGGGCAGGAGCCGGATTATGACGCGGTGAATGCCGCCTATCAAAAAATTGTCGATACCTATCCGGACCATTTGGCCGCGAAGGAGGCCTTTTTATACCTCGAAAGCATCCAACTGGCCAAACTGGAGCCGGTCTCCTCCAAGGCTTCGGCGGAACGCCTCTTGAACTTCATCCGGCAGGACCCAGGCAAAGCGGAATTCGTCGGCCCGGCCTATTCCCTACTGTCCGTCGCCTATGTCACGCTGGATGACCAAGAAAACCGCCTGCATGTGGAGCAGGAAGCCTTCGAGCACACGGAAACAGACCCCACCGACCCGTCGGTGGAATTTGCCTGGGCGTATTGGAACCTAGCGACGATTGCCGAATTCGAGGTGGGCGATTTCGACCTGGCCCGTTCGTATTACACGGCCCTGATTAAGGAGTATCCCAACGACATCCGCGTCCATGGCAGCAAACAGGCGCTCAAACGCATGGACGCGCTGGAGGCCAGGCTGCTGGCGGAAGAGGAGGAACGGTAGCCATGTCTGTCCCCAAAAAACTGTTTTCGTTCATCCAGACCTATTTTGCTCTGCTTGTTGTGGTGGCCGTGTATGTCTGGTCCGTGTTCGTCATCATTACCTACCGCGCCCAGGAAGCCCCGCCGGAGGCCATTGTCATCCGCCTGGGCCACTGGCAGCTGGAGGCCAGCGTGCGGGAAGCCGTGGATGAAATGGCGGAGAAATACCGTGCGATGCACCCCAACGTCATCATCATCCAGGACGCCATTCCGGAAAGCACCTACGGCCAGTGGGTCAGCACCCAGCTGATGGGCGGCACCGCCCCCGACCTCCTGCAGGTGGGCGCACAGCTTCCGGCTAACATCTGGCTGTCCTATTACAACCGCTATTTCCAACCGCTGTCCCGCTATGTCTACAACCCGAACCCCTACAACGCAGGCACCGAGCTGGCCGACACGCCCCTACGCCAGACATACAAAGACGGCATGAAAACCGCCTATGTGCCGGAAATGCAGGAATATCTCTCCATTCCGCTGACCTTATTCGGCACGCGAATCCTCTACAACAAGACCTTGCTAAAGGAAATTACCGGCCTGGAGGAAGCGCCGCTGAACTACCGCGACTTCCTGGCCGTCTGCGCCCAAATCGCCAGCACCACCAATCCCGTGGATGGCACCCCCTACATTCCCATTGCCGGCTCGGCCTATCATTTCGGCTTCTGGGATTCCATGATGTTCGCGCCCGTCACCTACGGCGCCTTGCGCCGGGCGGATTTCAACCGCGACGGTTTTGTGGGCAACGATGAAACCTTCGTGGCCTTCAAAACCGGATTGCTGGATTTCCATTATCCCCCCGTGGCGGGCTGGCTCAAGATGATCCGCGAAGTGACGGACCATTTCCAAACCGGCTATACCGGCCTAGGCCGCGATGAGGCCGTCTTCCTCTTCGCTCAGCAGCGCGCCGTCTTCATGACCACGGGCACGTGGGATGCCGGTTCGCTCCTCGCCCAGGCCGAGGGCCAGTTTGAGGTGGGCATCATGGATTTCCCGCTACCGGCGAATGACGATCCGTATTACGGCGGCGTGGTGGAAGGCCGGATCTATGAAACCCCCGGCGTCGGCTTCCAGTTCGCCATCACCCGCGCCTCCAAGCACTTCGATGTGGCGTTGGATTTCCTCATGTTCCTCTCCTCCCAGAAGGGCAACGAGGAACTCAACGGCATCATCGGCTGGATTCCGGCCATCAAAGGCACGGAGATCATCCCCCTGCTGCAAGCCTTTGAGCCCCATCTGGAAGGCGTCTACAACAACGTCAACTTCGCCCTCGGCGGCAACACCACCATCAAATGGGGCCAAGAGTTCGATTTGTACAAGGTCAACCAGCTTTCCTTTGAAGATCTGGCGGGGCGCTTCACCCGGTATTACCTCGAAAACGGCTTGAAGGACTTTCTGGAGCAGCAGCGCGACTGGCGCCGCGGCATGCAGCGCAATGAGCAGTATCTCGCCGGCATCCGCGGCCGGGCCATCCTGGCGGATCTGGCGATGGAACAAGCCGGAACCCCGGAGGAACGCGCCGCCGCCGAGCTGGATTCCGAATCCTCCTGGGTGCGCTACCGCGCCATCACCTCCGCCCGGCAAATCTGGGGGGAATTGAACCACGCCCGCCAGATGGACCTGGTGAATCAAACGGAGTTGCCCGAGGATTTCGTCGGTCCCTATGAATACTCCGAGCGCGTGATGGAGAAAATCCGCCGTCGCCTGCGCGAGCAGAAAGCGGCGGAGACCCGGCTGGCGAAGGAGCCGCCGGACGATCCTCCACCGGCCGAATCCCCTTGATCCCCGATGACCCAACCCCATCCACCTGTGAACTGAGCGGAGCGATATGCAACCGAAATCTGTACAACCGAACCAACTCAAGCACCATTGGGAAATTTATTTTTTCATCATTCCCACGCTGATCCTCATTGCCCTCTTCCAGTACTACCCCGCCAGCTCCGGAATCTTCCACTCCCTGTTCCGCTGGAACGGATCGGACATTTCCGAATTCGTCGGCTTCGCCAACTATGTGGACCTGCTCAAAACGATGGAATTCTGGAATTCCTTCAAGCTGGCCTTCATTCTCGGCTTCTGGAACGTCATCAAGATGATTCCCGCTCTGCTGGTCGCCGTTTGCATTCACCGGTGCGTCTCCACCAAAATGCAGTTTTTCTACCGCACACTCTTCGTCGTGCCCATGGTGATCCCCGGCCTGATCACCGTGCTGATCTGGCGGTCCTTCTTCTTCGAGGCCACCTCGGGATATTTGAACCAGTTTCTGGATTGGTCCGGCCTGATGACGGCCCTCCAGAATGCCGGCATGTTCGTGACCGCCAAGCTGGCGGATCCGGCCGACGGCGGAGTCGCCATCGGTAGCCTTGCACGCTCCTTTTTCGAGACGTTCGACTGGATCACCGCCTTCAAGCCTGGAACCACCCCCGCCTGGCTCGGAGATCCAAAGCTGATCATCATCGCCTGCGTGGTCTGGGGCTTCCCCTGGGTGGGTTCCTTCGCCGTGCTGACCCATCTGGCCAAACTGCAGAACATTTCCAAGGATGTCTATGAAGCCGCCGACATCGACGGAGCCACCTGGTGGTCCCGCTTCACCAAGATCGAACTGCCCCTGCTGATGGGCTCCATCTATCTTCTGCTGGTGTTTGCCATCATCGACACCATCAAAGACGCCGGCATGATCATGGCCCTCGCCGGCATCACCGGCGGTCCCGGCGGACGGGCCACCGTCCCCGCCCTCTTCATGTTGCGCAAGGCCTTCATGGACCAGCAGATGGGCTATGCCTGCGCCGTCGGCATCGTGTTGACCGTGGTGGTGCTGCTACTCCAGAAGATCAGCAACATGTTGCTGAACGCCGAACCCACCGACCGGCCCGGCAAGAGCGCTTGGTTCGGCATCCTTTCCTTCTATGCGTTCATCGAAGGCTATCTGTTCTTCCGGGGCTATCTCCTGCCGAAAACGGCCACCGTGGCCGTGCTGCTGCTCTTCGTGCTGCGCCTAGCCGTCCAGTTGGGCCTGTTGATCAGCGTGCCCGTGTTGCTGCGCAAATTCGGCAAGCCCTTCCGTCTCTTGGGCTACACCCTCGCCGTCCTGTGCATCCTCGCCCCCGTCGCGGGCCTGCCGAATCCCGCCGGCATCCATTTCCTGTTCTTCGGCTTCGCCCTGCTACTGATGGCCACCGCCGAAATCTTCAAAATGGCCATCGGCGCCATCGGGCTCATCCTCGCCAGCTATGGCATCCGGACCGGTTCCATCGACATGATGGTGGCCGGCGGAGTCTTCATGGTGCTGGCCACCCCGTGGGACCGCCTGTTCACCCGGATGGACAAAGCCTATCTCGCCCGCTGTCTGGCCAATCCACAGGCCCCTCCCGGGCAGCATATCGGGTATTATCTCGCCATCGCCCTCTTCCTGTTCGTCTGCTTCCTTCTCTCCCGCACCAGCGGCGCCCGCTCAGGCATGGGGCCCTTGGCCCTTTCGGCCATCCAGGCCGCCGTCCTCTACGGGCTACATGTCCTCTCCACCCTGCCCTCCACCCGCCGCTGGATCACGCCGCTGGCCGTGGCCGCCGGCGCCTTCGCCGTGTGGGGCGTGGTCGGCGGGCAGCTTCCACGCGTGCTGCTCGGGCTCTTCGCCCTCGGTATGTTGTCCACCGCGCCCTTCCGGAGCCTGCTCCTGGCGGGCGGCGCCGCCCTCCTGCTCTCCAACCAGCTCCACGGAACCGGTGGATTCTGGCCCGGCCTGCTGCTCGTCTTGATCTTTTTCCCATGGAAGGCCCTGTACCTCAAAGCCATCCGCTTCAATCCAGCGGCATACCGCTCCAAGGGGGATTTGTATTCGGCGGAATCCTTCGCCCTCCGGCAACACGCCGGCTACCGCGCCGCCTCCCTGACGGGCGATTGGGGCCTCCGTTTCAGCAAGCACGCCTTCATCTGGTTCATTCTGGCCTTCGCCTTCCTGCCGCTCTACCTCATGCTGATCGTGTCGCTCAAGGACAACAACCAGTTCTACCGCAACCCGACCACCCTCGCCGAGCCCTACCACTGGGAAAACTGGAAAACCGCCTGGGAAATGGTCTCCCCCACCGTCGCCAACTCCATTTTCCTCTCCACCACCGCCACGTGCCTGATTGTGCTCTTCGGATTGGCCGGCGCCTATTTCTTTGCACGCCTGCGCGTGCCCGTTTCCTCCTTCCTGTGGAACGCCCTGCTCTTGCTGATGATGATGCCGATGATCGCCAACCTCGTGCCCCTGTTCATCCTCCTGCGCGACATGAACCTGCTCAACACCCTGACCGCCCTGATCCTGGTGGGCGCCTCCGGCGGACAGGCCTTTGCCATCTTTGTCTTCCGAAACTTCATCTCGGACATTCCACAGGATTTGTTTGAAGCGGCGGAAATCGACGGCGCCAATCATTTCCAACAGCTCAAGCTGGTGGTCATTCCGCTCTCCGGTCCCATCATGGGCACTGTGGCCGTCATGCAATTCCTCGGGCAGTGGAACGAATTTGTGCTGCCGCTGATTGTGATGCGCGAACAGGCCCGCTTGCCCGTAACCGTCCAGCTGATCCGTATGGCTGGTGAATACATCAAGCTGTGGGGTCCCCTCATGGCCGGATATGCCATCGCCTCCATCCCGGTCATCATCCTGTTCACCTTCTCCATGAAGCTCTTCGTCCGCGGCCTCACCGAAGGCGCGGTGAAGGGTTGAGAAAGCCCCGTCGGCCGGACGCCGCGTTGACACGCTTCTTTCCCGCGTGATAGGTTGAGGCATGCTCAGGCATACTTTCCAGCCATGGCGTTTCCGGAAGACAGGGTTTTTCTTCCATCGAAATGCGCTCCTGCTCTCGGGTTTGGCGGTCGCCTCCATCCTCTGCGCCCCCGCCGCCGCGCACTCTGAACCCTATGCCTATACCCCCCGCGCACACATTGAAACCGTCGAAAAAACATTCATCGTCGCCCGGAGCGCCGACATTCCCGGTGCAGGCGTCCGGTTTTTCCAGACCTCGGAACCCCTCAACATCGGCACCGAACGCTTTGAAATCCGCTGGTATGCCAACCCGCCTGGAATTCCCCCCGGCGTGGTGGTGATGCTCGAAACCGTGGCCGAGCACCGGCCCTCCGTTAAAAACCACACCGTGCAGCTTCGCCAAAAATCAGAAGGGCACATCCAGTCGGTGTTCGAGCTCTCCCGGGAGGATATGGCACAAGCCGGGCGGGTCCGGCAATGGCGCGCACGCATTATCTGGCGGGGACGCCTTTTGGCTAGCCAAGCTTCCGAAAATTGGGGATACTGAGGAATTGTATGGCGAGGTCTTGTCCAATTCAAAGCCGGATTCTGGCGGCCGTGGCGGATGACTGCACCTTGGTGGCCGTGATCGGGCAAGGCTCCTTTCGGCTGGCCGCCGCCTTCAAGCAAGCCGCCGAAGCCGCACGACTGGCCGGAAGCCCGCTGATTGTGGTGGATATGGCCAAGTGCATTTCCATGGACAGCACCTTCATGGGCGCCTTGGCCGCGCTGGGCTTCGCCGTCCAGAAATCCAGCGATACCCGCCTTGTACTCATCAATGTCAGCCCCTCCGCCTACAATCTGCTCCATGGCCTTGGCATCAGCCGCATCCTGAAAACCTATTCCATCGGCGCCATTCCCGAAGGCATGGGTGATTTGACCCCTCTGGTGGACAATTTGAAGCCGGTGGAGTCTGCCCCCTGCTCCGCCTATGAAATGGCCGCATTGATGTTCGATGCCCATGAAACCCTGACCCGCGCCGATCCCGAAAATCTGCAGCGCTTCAAAGATGTCCTCGCCTTTCTGCAGGAGGACCTGCAACGCACGGAATCATGACGGACGGCGCATGTGTGAACCTCTGGAGGACCCGATGAAAAAATGGATGTGGCTTTCCACCCTTCTGCTCCTTTCCTGCCTTCTGTCCGGTTGCGCCATGCTGGAAGGCCAAGACCTAGGCGACGCCACCTCGGACGCCAACATCACCGCCATCGCCAACAGCCGCCTGAATAGCGATGTCATGACCGCCAACGCCATGCTCAGCGCCACCGTGGCGGATGGCTTGGCCATGCTGTACGGAACAGTCCCCGATGAAGCCACCCGCCAACGCGCCATCCAACTGCTGAAAGCCACACCCGGCGTGTTTGAGGTGCGGGACCGCACCCGGCGGTTCTGATTCTCCCACCTTCGGATTCCCACATGCCCGTGCGGCGAAAACGCTCCGTCCAATACCAGCGGCGGTGCGCCGGATGGATCGTTTTCCTGCCCCTTCTCTGGATGCTCTCCGGATGCTCCACCGTTCCCAGATCGGATGCGTTCCGTACCCTCCGGCCTCTTCCCACCGCTCCCTCCGACCGCGCCGACCGCGCCGTTCTGTCGGCTTTTTTCACCGCCAGCGGCATCGCCCTCACTCCGGCGGAAGTGGACGAAATCATCCCCGCACGCTCCCCCTCCGGCCGTCTGGATCGAAACGCCCTCCGGCGCATCGCACGGCGGCACAACCGCCTCGTGTGGGTGCTCCAAGCGGATGAAACCCATCTATGGGAAGAGTTGAAGCGCAACCACCCGCTGTTGCTCTATCTCCCCGCCCCCTCCCCGGGGCGGCAGACCGCCGCCCTGTCCATTCCCCTTTCCTGGGACCGCACAACCGGGCGCTTGACACTTCTCGACGGCAGCGGGGCAACATATGATTTGCCGGCCAGCGACTTTTTCGCCCGCCGGGAGGAATGGAAGCACGCCGCCCTCCGCTTGGTCCCTCCACGGGAATTCGGCCGGATGAGACCGACCCTAGAGCAAAAACAGCTGATGGCCGATTTCTGGTATCACCAAGGGGCCTACCGACGGGCCGCCGCTCTATATAAGCAAACAGAAGAAGAATCGGACTCATCCGCCGCCACGGTGGAGGCGCTGTGCGGACGTGGAAACAGCTTGGTCCAGCAGAAACGGTATACCGCTGCCATTGCCTTGTTCCGCCAGGCGCTGGCGCTTGAACCGGACAATGCCGACGTGCTCAACAACCTGGCCTACGCCCTGTTGTGCGGCAACGGCGGACTGATGGAAGCCCTCCGGTATTCCACACGGGCCGTGGAACAAGCTCCCGGAAATCCCCTGTTCCTGGAAACCTTGGGAACCCTCCACCTGCGCCTCGGCGATGGGGAAACCGCCGCCCGGCTGCTGGAACAGGCATGGGCGCGCGCCCTGCGGCATCCGGACAGCGTCCAGCGGGCCATCATGGAGCAACTCATCCGCGCCTGGTTCGCTGCCGGGCGAACCGATCTGGCGTGGCAGGTGGCGGACCACCGGCGCCGCACCCATCCCTCCCATCCCCTGCCCAAAGACATCGTGGCCTCTTTCCCCTCCCTTCGGAACCCACCCGCCCCTCTGGAGTGAAAATAAATTTTTCGATAAGAAGGGGATTGACAACCCAGGGGCCAACGCCTATCCTTCGCCCCAGATGGTCGGGGATGGTTTCTCCCCCGGTAGATCTTTTTGAATAATTTTGTACATCTTGTTGCTAACCACGCAACAAGCAGACGGGATTAGGAGAGTCCCCCCATATCTCCCCCGTTTGCATCCTCCGTGCCAGGCTACCCCCCCCCGATAATGCCTGGCACGGACCTTTTTTATCCACGACCTTCCACCACGCCCTCTTGACCGCCTTCGCGGCTCCACTCTGCGGGCTTCGGGGGGGGGCAACTTTAATTTTAACGGGGTCAAGATAACATAAGTGGGTTGTTTCGAAATAATTTCGGCAAAGTTTTATATGCGTTGCAATGGCGATGATTGAAGCGCCATTCGCATGGGCGAAGCGATTCTTATCTTGCCAAGGGAAATGCGTTGTTCGACTTCCGTGCGGCATTTCAAAGCAGCAAAGGCTCTTTAGCGTGGCTTCTGCTTAAAACCACATAATTTCGCTTAAAAACTGGATTCGTCCCGCGAGAAAAAGGTATATTTGCTTCTCTTACAGAAGGATGAACCGAAGATGGACAACCAAATTCACAACCAAATCGTCAGCTTTATATGGGGCATTGCAGATGACTGCCTAAGAGATGTTTATGTGCGCGGCAAATACCGCGATGTTATACTGCCCATGACGGTAATCCGCCGCCTTGATGCTGTTTTGGAAGGCACAAAGGAAGAGGTGTTAAAGACAAAAGCCATGCTGGACAAGGCTGGCATCGTCAGCCAGGCAGATAGCCTTTGCAAAGCGGCAAAGCAGTCCTTTTGCAACTGGTCGCCCTTCCGCTTAAAAGATTTAACAAGCCGCGCTAAGCTGCAACAGCTTCAGGCGGACTTCACCGTATACTTAGACGGCTTTTCGCCCAATGCGCAGGAGATACTGACAAAGTTCAAATTCCGTGAGCAAATCCAGACCATGGTGGATGCGGATATTTTGGGCTTGGTGATAGAAAAGTTTGTGTCGCCCACCATCAATCTAAGCCCCTTCCCCGTGATAGACGGAAGCGGCAAGGTGAAGCTCCCCGCCCTTGACAACCACGCCATGGGAACGGTTTTTGAGGAGCTTATCCGCAAGTTTAATGAAGAAAACAACGAGGAGGCTGGCGAACACTTTACCCCGCGTGATGTAGTGGAGCTGATGGCAGACCTTGTGTTTGTGCCGGTCAAGGGCAAAATCTTAGACTCCACCTATTCCATCTATGACGGCGCAAGCGGCACGGGCGGTATGCTCACCGTGTCCGAACATCGCCTGCAAAGCCTTGCTCAAGAGGCGGGCAAAAAGGTCTCCGTCCACCTCTTTGGGCAGGAGATTAACCCCGAAACCTACGCCATCACCCGTGCCGATATGCTGATAAAGGGTGACGGCGCGGAAGCCGAGCATATTGCCTACGGCTCAACCCTTGGTAACGATGCCTTCCCGACCAAACAGTTTGACTTTATGCTGAGTAACCCGCCCTACGGCAAGTCGTGGAAAAACGATGCCGAAAAGATGGGCGGCAAAAAGGGTATTTTAGACACCCGCTTTGTGACACAGTTTAGCGGCGACCCAGAGTTTGCCATGATACCAAGGAGTTCTGACGGGCAGCTTTTGTTCCTCCTAAACAATGTGGCAAAGATGAAAGAGACCACCGAGCTTGGCAGCCGCATTGCCGAGGTGCACAACGGCTCCTCGCTGTTCACTGGGGATGCGGGGCAAGGCGAAAGCAATGCACGGCGATATCTTATCGAGCGTGACCTTGTGGAGGCGATAATCGCCTTGCCCAACAATATGTTTTACAACACTGGGATAGGCACGTTTATATGGGTGCTTTCCAACCGCAAGGAGACGCGGCGCAAGGGCAAAATTCAACTAATTGATGCCACATCCCTCAAAAGCCCCCTCCGCAAAAACTTGGGGCAGAAGAACTGCGAGTTTACATCGGAGATAAGACAGCAGATACTTGACCTGTATCAGGACTTTGCAGAAAACGAATACAGCAAAATTTTTGCCAACACCGACTTTGGTTCTTACAAGGTCACCGTCATGCGCCCCGCAAAGGACGACAAGGGCAACCTCCTATGTGACAAAAAGGGCAAGCCCGTGGCAGATAAAGAGCTGACGGACACCGAAAATATCCCCCTCAACTACGCCGGCGGCATTGATGCCTTTATGGCGGCGGAGGTTCTCCCGTATGCCGAGGGTGCATGGGTAGACCATACCAAAACCAAAATCGGGTATGAAATCAGCTTCACCAAGTATTTTTACAAGCCCGTACAGCTTAGGGAAATGGCAGACATCATTGCCGACATCCGCGCCTTAGAAAAGGAGACAGACGGCTTACTGGATGAGGTGCTTGGATGATTTGGTATGGAAAATTACCCGACAGATGGTCGGAAAAGAAAATTTCAGAAGTTTTTAGCGAACGTAAAATTAAGGTTTCGGACAAAGATTTTGCGGCATTATCTGTTAGCAAAGGCGGCATAGTGCCTCAAATTGCAACGGTTGCAAAATCAAATGACAGCGACAATCGCAAGAAGGTTTGCAAGGGTGACTTTGTCATTAACAGTCGCTCGGATAGACGCGGCTCAAGCGGCGTTTCCAATTACGATGGGTCGGTTTCCCTAATAAATATCGTTTTAACGCCAAGACACTACGAGAACGCAAGGTATTGGCACTATTTACTCAAAAGTCATTCTTTCATAGAAGAATATTATCGCAATGGACGTGGAATCGTTGCAGACCTTTGGACAACGCGATATTCAGAAATGAAAACTATTTATCTTCCCGTGCCGCCACGAGAGGAGCAAGACAAAATCGTGCGGTTTTTGGACTGGAAAGTTTCACAAATCAACAAGCTCATCAACGCCAAAAAGAAAGAGATTGCCCTCCTAAAAGAACTACATCGTGCAGCAATCTCCGAAACTGTGAAAAATTGCAATGGTACTGTTGTTAGAATTGGTCGTGTTCTTAAAAAACTGAACCGTAGTTACAGCATTAACGATGATGTCCTTATCTGCTCTAATAGTGGCGCTGTGTTCTTTAGGGGAAATAGAAAACTCGGTGTTATATCTGACAAAGAGGATATTTTCCAAGGTGTTGAAAATGGTGACCTTTTAATACACGGAATGGACACATGGCATGGTGCAATTGGCATCTCTGATTTTAGCGGAAAGTGTACAACAGTGGTTCATGTCTGTGATACCGAACAAGACAAGCGTTATATAAAATACTATTTGCAAATGCTTGCCTTTGCAAAACTTTATAAAGCTATATCCAATGGCGTTCGTCAAAACACAAGCGACTTTAGAAGTTGGCAAAAAGCAGGTTCAATAGAAATTGTTTTACCCTCAATTGACGACCAGAAAAACATAGCAGATTTCCTTGATAAAAAATGTGCAGAGTTTGAGAATGTTAAGATAAAGTTAGAAAAAGATATCTCGTTGTTATCCGAATACCGCACCCGCCTTATCTCTGATGTGGTGACGGGCAAGATGGATGTGCGCGGCATTGCCGTGCCTGATTTTGATGCCGTGGGAGAAATGGCCGAAACCGAGGTAACGGATGAGGCGGACGAAGTGCTTGCGGTTGAAGAAAGCAGTTTGGATGTTGAAGAAGTTAAAGTTGTTGCCGCAAAAAAGCCAAAACAACAAAAGCATTCGTTCGGTTTTGAGGATGCGGTTGTTCTTGCCGTACTTGTAAAAGAGTTCGGCAGCAATGACCACCCATTTACCGCTTTTGACGGCCAAAAGTTTCCGTACCTTTTTCATCGCCATGTTGAGGGCGTTGCGAAAGGGTATGAGAAGTTCGCGGCGGGACCATACAATAGGGCTCTGAAACATAAGACTGCCCAGCCGATAGCGATTAAGAAAAACTATATTCGTCGACATGTGGGAAAATATAGAGGATTTGTTGTGGACGCTAATATTTTGGAAGCTGAAACGTATTTTAATAAGTGGTTCGGCGCAGACACATTAAGGTGGATGGATCAATTTCGTTGCATTCCGAATCGGAAAGCTGAACTGGAGCTTTTAACAACCGTTGACATGGCTATGGTAGAACTGCGCAAAGCAAATAAGCCCATAACGGTTGCCAACGTCAAGAATGTAATTCAAAGCAACAAAGCGTGGAAAGCAAAACTCACTCGCCCTATATTCTCAGATGAAAATATCGACCGCGCAATCAAATGGAGTGAGCGCCTTTTCGGTACGGCTTCCAACCAGCCAAAGGAGGGCTAACCTATGCCGGCAAACACAAAGGAGTGGGGGCTGGAGAGCCTTATCGCGGGCTGGCTTGTTTCCGAAAACGGCTATGAGCAAGGGCAAAGCAGTGACTACAACAAAGAGTTTGCCTTAGATGAAACCCGCCTCTTTAGGTTTTTGCAAACCACACAGCCCAAGGCATTTGCCATGCTGGGCGTGACGGAAGCCGAAATCAAAAAGGAAAAGTTCCTTAGCTTTTTGCGCGGCGAGATTACCAAGCGCGGCATTATTGATGTCCTCCGCAAGGGCTTAAAGTGCTACCCCGTCAATGAAGTGATACTGTTTTATCAAACGCCCTCCGAAAAGAACGTGGCGGCAAAGGCGAATTTTGATAAGAACATTTTCAGTGTGACACGCCAGCTGATGTATAGCAATGACAACACCAAGCTCGCACTTGACCTGTGCCTGTTTATCAACGGCTTGCCCATCATCACCGTAGAGCTGAAAAACCAGCTGACCAAGCAGGATGTGGACGATGCGGTGTACCAGTATCAAAACGACCGCGACCCGAGGGAGCTTTTATTCAACTTCAAGCGGTGTATGGTTCACTTTGCCGTGGATGACAGCAGTGTGATGTTCTGCACCAAGCTGGACGGCAAAAAGTCATGGTTTTTGCCCTTCAACAAGGGCTATGATGACGGCGCGGGCAACCCGCCCAACCCGAACGGCTTAATGACGGATTACCTATGGCGGGAGACCTTCACCAAAACGGAGCTTGCCAACATCATCGAAAACTACGCCCAAGTGGTGGAGGAGAAGGACGGGGACACCAAAAAGACAACCTACAAACAAATATTCCCCCGCTACCATCAGCTTGCAGTTGTCAAAGCCTTGCTTGCGGATGTAAAGGCAAACGGCATCGGCAAACGCTATCTCATACAGCACAGCGCGGGCAGCGGCAAGAGCAATTCCATAGCGTGGCTTGCGCACCAGCTTGTGGGCTTGGAGCGGGGTGGCAAAAACGTGGTGGATTCCGTCATTGTCGTCACCGACCGCGTCAACCTTGATAAGCAAATCAACAGCACCATCAAGCAGTTTATGCAGGTCAAAAACACGGTGACCCATGCCGAAAAATCGGAGGATTTGCGCACCGCCATTGCCACGGGCAAAAAAATCATCATCACCACCGTGCATAAATTCCCATTCATTTTGGATGCCATCGGCACGGAGCATAAGGGGCATCAATTTGCCATCATCATAGACGAGGCACACAGCAGTCAAAGCGGCAGTATGAGTGCCAAGATGAATATGGCACTCTCCGGCGAATACGACCCCGAGGGGCACGATGATGAGGACTTTATCAATATCCTCATTGAAAACCTCATAAAAACCCGCAAAATGCTGCCTAACGCCAGCTATTTCGCCTTCACTGCCACACCCAAGCAAAGGACACTTCGGATGTTCGGGACGGCGGTAGTGCAACCAGACGGCGACAACAAATACTATCCCTTCCACGAGTACACGATGAAGCAAGCCATACAGGAGGGCTTTATACTGGACGTACTCAAAAACTATATGCCCGTACAGAGCTATTGGAAGTTGGTCAAAACCGTAACGGACGACCCCAAGTATGACAAGAAGAAGGCGCAGAAAAAACTGAAAAAGTTTGTGGAGCGTGACAATTATTCCATCTCGCAAAAGGCAGAAGTGATGGTGGAAAATTTCTACTCACAGGTGATTGCGCGGGGCAAAATCGGCGGCAAGGCAAAGGCGATGGTGGTGACGGGCGGCATTGAGCTTGCCATCGAATATTACTACGACATCTGCCGCTGCTTAGAGGCACGCAAAAGCCCCTACAAGGCAATCATCGCATTCTCGGGCGAGAAGGAATACCAAAAGAAAATGCTGACCGAAGCGGACATCAACGGCTTCCCCAGCAGTGCCATAGAAAAGGAATTCAAAAAGGACGAGTACCGCTTTTTGGTGGTGGCGGACAAGTTTCAGACAGGCTATGACGAGCCGCTGCTACACACCATGTATGTGGACAAAGCCCTCTATGACATCAAGGCTGTGCAAACGCTCTCCCGCCTCAACCGTGCGTATCCTGGCAAGCACGACACCTTTGTGTTGGACTTTTTCAACAAGCCAGAAGAGATTCAGGAGGCGTTTCAGACCTACTACCGCACCACTGCGCTTTCGGGTGACATCGACCCCAACAAGCTATACGAGCTGCTGTCTAAGATGGAACAGCTTGAAGTCTACGACATGAACCAAGTGAATGACTTTATCGCGCTGTATCTTTCGGGCGCGGATAGGGACAAACTTGACCCCGTTTTGGATGTGTGTGTTGCCGACTATAAAAAGCTGGACGAGGACAAACAGGTGGAGTTTAAGGGCTCGGCAAAAGCCTTTGTGCGCACCTACAGTTTTTTAAGCGCGGTTTTGCCTTACGGCAATGCCGACTGGGAAAAGACATATATCTTTTTGAGCTTCTTAATCCGCAAACTGCCGTCCCCCGTGGAGGAGGATTTGGCGCAGGGTATCCTTGATGCCATCGACCTGCAAAGCTACCGTTCGGAGGCTGGCACGGCGATTTCCATTCAGCTTGAAGACAGCAATGCCGAGATAGACCCCGCAACGGTCGGCGGCGGCAAAAAGCCCGCAGAACCCGAAATGGACGTTTTATCAAGCATAATCACATCGTTTAACGACCTATTTGGTAATATCGAGTGGAAAGACTCCGACAACGTGCGCCGTCAAATCACCGAAATCCCCGCTATGGTTTCCAAAGACGAGACCTACCAAAACGCCATGAAAAACTCTGACAAGCAGAACGCCCGCATGGAAAGCGACCGTGTGCTTGCCGCCGTGATGGCGGGCTTAATGTCCGACAACATCGACCTCTATAAACTGTTTGTCGACAACCCCTCTTTCAAAAAATGGCTGTCCGACATGGTGTTTAACCAAACATATCAGCCCCCCCCACCGCCATGAACTACTACGGTTATAGATTCTACAACCCCGAACTCGGAAGATGGATCAACCGGGATCCGATTGAGGAAGGTGTAAAGTTGAAGCCGCCCAAGTAAGTTCCAGTTTCATATTCTTTGCCATTTATTCGTCCTTTTCTTTTATTTTTCACTTGGGGTCAAAAGATTGGTATATCCTGCGTAAGTATAAACCTGTCTCCATTTCTTTTCACTGATATTTTTGACTATTCCCAAGGCTATCAGGCGATTAACCGCACTGATTGCCGTCGGCTTGGTAAAGCCGGTGCGTTTGGTTATTTCGGCAATCGTCAGCATCGGCTTTTGCTTGAACTCGTCCAATACCACGCCAACGGATTCACGGGCGCGGCCAATGCCTTTTACTCGCTCATCGTCCTCGGCAAACATTTTTTGGATTTTAAGCAGAGTGTTCTTTGCGTTCTGTGCCGTTTCCACCACGCCCTCTAAAAAGAAGCCGAGCCAGTCTTCCCAATCGCCAGTCTTGCGGATTTCGTCCAGCTTTTCATAATACAAATCACGATGTTTTTTAAAAAATAACGACAGATACAAAAATGGCGATTTTAAGAACCCACGCTCGCATAGATACAGCGTGATAAGCAATCGCCCCGTGCGGCCGTTGCCGTCCAAAAACGGGTGGATTGTTTCAAACTGTTGATGAACAAGGGCGGTTTTGACCAGCAAGGGAATTTTATCCTCTTCATTATGCATAAAATTTTCCAAATCGCCCATTAAATCCAAAACTTTGTCAGGCGGAGCGGGAACAAACCGAGCCGTTGATGGACGCGTGCCGCCAATCCAATTTTGACTGGTGCGGAACTCGCCTGGTGTTTTGTTCTTACCTCGGGCGTTGGTCAGTAAAACCTTGTGGATTTCACGGATAAGGCGAAGCGAGAGCGGAAAGCCACCCTCAATGCGTTTTAAGCCGTGGTTGAGTGCCGCAACATAACTTGAAACCTCGGCAACATCTTCAATCGGCGTGCCAATTGCATCGCCGGATTCATAGCGGAGCAAGTCGTCAAGTGTTGATTGCGTGCCTTCGATTTGCGAGGACAGCACGGCCTCTTTGCGGACATACATATAGTTGATAATGCTCGGGTCGGGGGCATTTTGAACAACGCCGTTTAACTCGCCGATAGCCAAATTCGCTTTTTCCAGCCAATCGGAAATCGCCATCATATCAATGGCGGGAGTGGGTGGAAGGGCATTCGGGACATAGGCTTCGTATCGCTCGCCACCAACCAGCGATGATTTTATCAAAGTTCCTTGCAGTTTTCGCTTCATTTTGCACCTAAACGATTGTTTTACATTACAGGCATCTAACAACAAAAACTTTGACAAGCCCAGCAAAAAGTCAATGATTTATAACTAACTTTTACTTTTTATAAAAGAAAGTAAAGTTATTGAGGTTTTTAGGCTGGATTACTTCCTTTTTACCGGCATAACTAAACGCCGCGCCAAATCTTTTTGCATCAATTTTATGCACGGTATCGTGCGCTTTTTGACTGCTAAAAACTTGCAGATTGCTTGGCGAATTGTTCAGTTTGTTTCGGTCTTTATGATGAACAACTTCGCACGGTTATAGATTCTACAACCCCGAACTCGGAAGATGGATCAACCGGGATCCGATTGAGGAAGGTGTAAAGTTGAAGCCGCCCAAGAACTGGAACCGTCGTGGAATCGAGCACAACTTTCCCGGAATCGAACCGAATCTTTACCGGTTTGTTCGAAACAATGCGTTGCTCTTTCTTGATTCACAGGGATGGAAGCCCTTTTTGGATTGCGCGAAGGGGGCCAAATGATGGCGCTCCAAACGCAGAGGTCCCGAATGAAAGCGGGCGGGCGCAGGTTCCTTCTGGGAGTTGTGGTGTGTGCGATAGGCGCGTTTGCCTACGCTCATTTTGCATTGCTCGATGGAGTCCGCGGGCTTGTGTTGCCGCTCATCTTCAGAGATACTACGATTTATGCCGTTGGGTATGAGCAGAACACGTTCAAACATCTTCACATCGGCGTAAATACGAAAACCGTATTGCAAACTCTTGGTCGCCCTTGGAGGAGGACGAATGTAACGGGCAGCAACGCTGGCGCTACACTAAAAGCCGCTTGGATTCCCATTATCGCGTTCGGCAAATCACCATGAAGAACGGCTTGGTTGTCTCAAAGCAAAGTTACTTTGGGGTGGATTGACGTGGGGGGCAACGATATCATATCGGCTCTAGATGCCATGGGCCCTGCAGGACTTGAACCTGCGACCAAAAGATTATGAGTCTTCCGCTCTGACCAACTGAGCTAAGGGCCCGTCAAGGGATGGATAATGCCGTGGCCCTCTTGGAAAAACAAGTTTTTCCGTTCCGCAGAACAGAATCCAGCGGCTTCTCCCACGGCAGAGACCGGCCATGGGGGGATCAAGGTCCCGGCGGTGAAACGGGAGGGAGGGCCCCATCCTTCCCGCGCTTGAATTCCATGGCTTTCACCAGCAGGTCGGCAAGGGAGTTGCAACCCAGCTTGCGACGGATGTTCACGCGGTGGACATCCACCGTGCGGCCGCTCAATCCAAACTTTTCCGCAATTTCACGGGTGATCAGGCCATCGCCGATGGCATACAGGATTTCGCTTTCGCGTGCGGTGAGATGGGCGAAGTCCCCGCTGGCCTTTCCCTCCTCCAACGCTGCCGCAGCATCTACGCGGAGGGGTTTCACGGTGGGGCGCAGATAGATACGGCCGCAAAGGACCGTCTGGAGGGCCTGCACTAGGGTTTCCTCCGCCTGGTCCTTCATCACATAGCCTTGCGCCCCGGCTTGCAGGGCCTTTTCGGCATAGAGGGATTCGTCGTGCATGGAAAGAACCAGGATGTTCCCCGTAAACCCGCCCCGGCGGACTTCACGGATCCAATCCAATCCGCTTTTGTCGCGAAGGGAGAGATCCAAAACCACGCAATCGGGAGCCACCTCCGACAACCGGGCTAGCGCCTCTTCATAGGTGCCTGCCTCGCCGGCCACGGTGAACGCCTCCTCCCGCGCCAGCAGGGCGGCCAGTCCCTGCCGGACAATGGCATGGTCGTCCACCAAAAACAACCGGGCCGCAACAGGAGGTGCGGAATCCATATCGGCCTACCAGTCCCGCTCTGCGCGCAAATCGCGATTCATCAGTTCCAACACGGCAGTCGAAGGCGTTTTTCGGCCGTCCAGGATGGCTTCCACCTGGTCCATCACCGGGGTCGCCACCTGATGGGCGCGGGCCAGCGCCAATGCGTTTGGGCAGGTGCATACGCCTTCGGCCACTTGTTCCATGCCGTTTAAAATCTCCGCTAGGGATTCTCCGCGTCCCAAACGTTCGCCCACGCAGCGGTTTCGGCTCTGCAGACTCATGCAGGTCACCATCAAATCCCCAAGGCCGCTTAATCCATAAAAGGTTTCGGGATGCGCCCCCAAGGCCACGCCCAAACGAGCCATTTCCGCCAAGCCGCGCGTCACGAGCGCCGCTTTGGCATTCTGTCCAAAGCCGAGGCCATCGCAAACACCGGCGGCCAGGGCGATCACATTCTTCAACGCGCCGCCCAATTCCACACCACACACATCTTCGCTGGTATAGGCCCGGAAGGTCTCGCCGCCAAAACAATTCTGGAACCAGCGGGCCGTGGCCTCCTCCCGGCAGGCAATGGTGACGGCAGTTGGCACACCGCGGGCGGTTTCCGGCGCAATGCTGGGTCCCGACAAGGCGGCAGGAGCCGCCACACCCCAGCAATCGGAAATCAATTCCGTCATCCGTTCCCGGGTGGATTCATCCAATCCCTTGGTGGCGCTCACCACCGGCAACGCGGCATGCCGACTCCAAGCCGGACGGAACCGCTCCAGGGTCGTGCGCATGTATTTTGACGGCACCACCAGCACCACGGCTTCGCTGCCCGCCAGCACCTCTTCCGGATCCGCCGTCCAGTCAATGGTCGGGGGCAGGTCCACCCCGCGGAGGAATTTTTCGTTTCGTCCGGTGTCCCGAATCTGCCGGATATAGGCGGCATCCGGCCCCCACACATGGGGCCGGTGTCCATTCCGCGCTAGGGTCAGGGCCAAAGCGGTCCCCCAGCCGCCGTCACCTATTACACTGATTCTCATTGCGCTCCCTTTTCGATATCCACCACAATTTCGTTGGATTCCGTTGGAACATCCGCGCCTTTGGCATACGGCGTGCGTAAATACACATTCTTGATCCAAGCATTGAAAAACTCGTTGCGGTTGGCCCGCCAGTTGTTGATGGGATGCACCGGGTCCAGATTCTCCAACGGGCCGACATCCGCCCGGCCTTTTTCGCGGTCACGCGCCGCTTCCTTCAACAGGCGGGAGGAATTGTATTCCTGATGGCCCAGGTGCATCATAAACTGGCTTTCCGGGGTTTCGAAAATGACGTAGCCGCCTTTTTCCGCCTGGGCCAGCAGGCGGATTCGTCCGGCGGCGGCTTCGGCTTCCAGCACCGCATCCTCAATACCCGAGTGACGACTTTGGGGGCACCAGAATACATCATCGAGGCCACCCATGATGGCATGGTCGGGCACCAGATTCCGGGTGGGATACACGCCGAACACTTTTTCGGGATACATCACTTTATCAATGCCCAGATACTTGGCGAGGGCCAACCCGCCCCAACAGATGCCCAGAATTTGCGTGCCCGAGCGTTTGGCGGCATCGATGATGTGATACAGTTCCGTCCAATAGGTGATTTCTTCCCACGCCAGGTGCTCCACGGGCGCGCCGGTGACGATCAAGCCATCCAGCGCGGCCACGGACTGCGCCCAGTCGAATGGGATATAGTGCTTGTCCAGATAGGCGTGGTCCGACGAGCTGTATTCATGCGTGTTCAGCCGGATCCAAACGGGGATGATCTGCAGGATGCTACGCCCCATGGGGGCCAGCAGATTAAATTCATAGTCTTCGGCCCGGGGCATGATGTTCAAAACACCGATGCGAAGGGGGCGAATATCCTGATGTTCTGCGGCCTCCTCGCTCAGCCATGTCACATGGTGTTGATCGAACAGCGGTTTCAGCCGATGATTGGGTGATAGTCGAATCGTCACGTTTGCTTCCTAACTCAAGCCGACATTTTGCCACCGTGCAGGCGGGGGTGTCCATTCCTTTCCCCCGGCGGGCCGCGGCCATCCGCGCCCGGCGAAGGCCCTAAAAATACAAATCCCGCTCACCCGCCTCAATCCGGCGGTAGGTCTCGGAAAAGACGTCCCACACCTGGGGTTGACGGGTCTGTATTTCCGCCAGTTCCTTCTGTAGCAGGGCCTGGCCCACCGCCTGGGTGGCGGGGGTGGCGAAATCGTCCAGCCACTCCTTGAAGGTCAACACGGCATTCAGCTTGCAGAACTTGCCTTCGGCGCCCGAGCGCAACAGGTCCATGATGCATTTTCCGGTGCGGCCGCAACGGTATCCCGCCGTGCAGAAACTGGTGATGCTTCCCATTTGCGCCCATTCCCGGATCACGTCGTCCAACCCACGCGGATCGCCCAGCACGAATTGCTGGCGTTCCTCCCGCTGGTTTTCCTGCCCATCGGCATAGGCGCCCACCCCGACGTTGGAAGCGGCATCCATCTGAGTGACCCCCAGCGGCAGCAGACGGCGGCGCATGGCGGGCGATTCACGCGCCGTGATGATTAAACCGGCATAGGGAACGGCCAGCCGGCCCAGCACCACGATTTTCTCGAAATCCTCGTCGCTCACTCTCCAGGTGGGCGCATCCACAAACGGCGTATTGACGGCCGGTTCCAGACGCGGAAACGACAAGGTATGCGGACCGATGCCGCAAAAACGTTCCATTTCCAACACATGCGCCTGCTGGGCGAGCAACTCAAAGCGCCAATCCGACAGGCCGTAGAGCACGCCGATGCCGTTGTCGTCAATGCCGGCTTCCTGGGCGCGGTGCATGGCATACAGCCGCCAGCGGAAATTCCCCTTGAGTGTCGCAGCAGGATGCAACTGGGCATAGGCCCGGCGGTCGTAGGTTTCCTGAAAAACCTGGAATGTGCCCAACCCGCATTCCGCCAGCATCTTCAATTCCGCCACGGACATGGGCGCAGCATTCACATTCACCCGCCGGATCTGGCCGATGCCCTTCCGGGCCGGCACCCGCACATCGTAAACCGTGCGGATGCTCTCCGCCATATATTCCACGCCGGATTCCGGATGCTCGCCATAGACCACGATCAACCGCTTGTGCCCCAGCCGACCGGCCAGCGCTTCCGTCTCCCGCCGCACCTCCTCCTGCGAAAGCACCCGCCGCACCACGGCCTCGTTGGAGCTACGCAAACCGCAATACAGGCAGTTGTTCACGCATTTGCTGCTCAGGTACAAGGGCGCGAAGGTGACCATGCGGTTGTCGTACACCTTGTGCTTGACCTCCCCGGCCGCCGCACGCATTTCCTCCCACAGCGCGGGGCTCTCCACTCGCATCAGGACCGAAAGCTCCGCCGGGCTCAACGTCTGAATCTCTAGGGCCTTCGCGATCAATTCGCGCACCTGCGTGGCATCCGGCGTCCCCCGCAAGCGCAACAAATCCCGAATGGAGGCGTCGTCCACATAATCCCGGCCGTCGTCGCGGATATACTTGTCGATTTCAGCCTGAACGATGCGTTCGCGCACCCACTGTTGCTTTTCCTGTGTCCTCATCAATCTTCAACCGGTCCTTGCTGCTCCGCGTGCATCTGCTGATCCACGCCAGCCCTCCCACTCCTGCAGGGAAGGCCTCCGAAGTCTTCCCTATTTCTACACCAGTTGCCGCGAATTCTCAACCGTGCACTGTTTTCTTTGCCAAGCTCTCCGTTTTCGGGTTGCGACGCCTTCGTGCGAACGGTAACATGCGATCACAAATCACCCGTAAACGAGGATTTCATTATGACCGAACCCATGAATGCCCCAGTGGAGCGGCAGGAGCCGGATGTGTTGCCGCCGGAAAGTGGCGAAACCCTGCCGGTGCCGCCGCCGGTGCCCGCCCAAAAGCCTGGTTTTCTCCGCCGCCTATTCACCTCCCGGAAGAAACAGCAGGCCGTCGCCGTTCAAAACGGCTATCTGGAAATGGTGGACCTGATCCGGGCCATTCGCTCCCACCTGGACCGGCAGGAGGCCGTCCAAACCTCCGTCCTGTCCATGCTGGAAAAAGTGCCCGGTACCATGGACCGCCAGAACGAGGTGATGAACCTCTTCAAGCAACAGCTTGAAAACAATATGGAAAACGACCAGCGCCTCACGGAAAATATGGGCAAGCTCAATTCCACGCTCTCCTCCATGGATGAATCCCAACGGGCTTCCGCCCATACCATCACGGATTTGATCCACCGTTCCCGTGAATCCGAACAGTTGCTCCGCGAGGTGATGCGCCGAGCGGAACGCCGCATGACGGTGTTGATGGTGCTCTTCCTCCTGTTGAGCATCGCGGCGGGGTTTTATTTTTTCCGCCTGCAAAAGGCCGCCGCTCCTGTGGTTCCCGCAGAGGTTGAAGCCGTCGTCTTGGAGGCGGCTTCGATGTCGGCGCCGGAAGAGGCCCCTCGCAAGGAGACGCCCACCGAGACCGCCGAACTGGCGGACGAGGTTGAAAGCCATGAGTTGACGGTCGTGGAGGAAATGCCCGAACCACCTGTGGCCACCTCCATGAACCAGCCGCCGCCAAAGCCGGAGCCCACGGCATCCGCCATACGGAAAAGCGCGGGAAAAAACAAAAAGGCCGCACCGGTCAAAAACGAGAACCCCAAGCAACCGCACAAACGGAAAGCGGCGAACTCCGCGCCGAGCGAGACGGCCGACGAGCCGTCCACCTTGGATTTGACCCGGCAGGCCATCGGCGCCTCCGCTTCCGCCCCGGAGTCCGGCGCCCCCGTCTCCGTCCCATGACGGCGCGCCGCCTTCCGGAACCGGAAGTGGACCTGTTTTGCTACGAAGCCTTCGCCGAAGAGGCGGAACGTCTGGTTCATCACGCCCATGCGGCCGGCATCCGGCTGGGGCATACCCCCGCCACCCTCCAAGAGGCCGGCCATACAGCGCCGCCCGCCGCCTGCATCAGCATCCGCACCCAATCCCTCCTGCCTGTGGAATGGGCTCCTCATTTGCAGGGCATTCTGTCGCGTTCCACCGGCTATGACCATCTGAGCGCCTACCAAGCGGCGGTGCAGACCCCGCCCCGGCTGGGCTATCTCCCCTTGTATTGCGCTCGCTCCGTCGCCGAGCAGGCCATGCTGCTATGGACCGCTCTTTGGCGACGGCTTCCCGCCCAGACCCAGCACTTCCTGTCCTTTGACCGCGACGGTCTGAGCGGACGGGAAATCCAGGGCCGACGCTTGGCCCTCTTCGGCGTGGGCCACATTGGATATGAAATCCACCGCATCGCCACGGCATTGGGCATGCACGTGAAAGCGGTGGACCCTGTCCGCCGATATGCGGATGTCGCCTATGCCTCCGCCGAGGAGGCGCTGGAGGATGCCGAAGGAATCGTCTGCGCTATGAACCTCACGGCCGAAAACCACGGCTATTTCACGCTGGAGCGCCTGGCCCAGGCCAGGCGCAAGCCGCTACTGGTGAACATTGCGCGTGGCGAACTCACGCCGGCCACGGTTCTGCGCCAAGCGCTGGAAAAGGGGCTGCTTTCCGGCATCGGCCTGGATGTATACAACGAAGAAGCGTCCCTGGCGGACGGCCTACGGGCCGGAACAACCGAGGCGTTCACCGCAGACAACCGCGCCCTGCTATGGCTACAGCAGCAACCGGAATGTCTCTGCACCCCCCACAATGCCTTCAACACCGTGGAGGCCGTGGAACGCAAGTCGGAACAAACCATCCGCACGTTCCTGCAGTTCCAAAAAAACGGCGCCTTCCTGTGGCCGGTCCCCGGCTCACCCTGAGCCGCGCCTTTTTCCACGCATTGGAAAAATAATTCCCGGATTTTCCACTCATTGGAAAAAAAGTTTCCATGGAGTGGAAAACCGCCGGGCTGGAGCTCCCCTGCCGTGAAACCGCACCGGAGCCGGGCGGATTATTCGTATTCCACCTCGACGCCATGGCGAGCCAGCATGGTGCCGGTGGCCAGCGCCAAGGAGGAAAGCTGCCGATTGTATTCCGCACGGGCGGCAATTTCCGCCTGACGGGCCTGCGTTAAAGCCCGCTGCAGTTGCAGGACCACAAAACTGGTGCTCCGGCCGCTGTTGAGTTTCTGCTCTTCGGCTTCCAAGGCTTGTTCGGCATATTCCCGCGCATCGCGGGTGGCGAGAATGCGCTCCCAGCCGGTCAGAACGGCGGCGGCGGCGTTTTCCACTTCCACCAATGCACGTTCTTCGAGCTGGCGATATTGAAGCGCCATGCGCTCGGCGGTGGCGAGACTTTGCTTGTGTTGGTTGCGGGCGGCGCGGTTGCCGAGAGGAAAGGTGAGGGCCACCCCGACGGTCCAGAAGGGTTCATCGGCTGAATCCATGCGGTCGATGGCATGGCCATAGGTGTCTTCATCGCTGGCCGCTACGCCGTAGCTGCCGATCACGTCAAGGGCAGGCAGGCGCTGGTTGCGTTGATAGTCCACGCTGAGGCCCTGACGCTCCAAGGCCAGCTTGGCCTCGCGCAAATCCGGGCGGAAGAGCAGGGCTTCTTCTCCGGCGGCCACGGCATCCACGGGCACCTGCTGCACGGATAAATCCCCCAGGGTCCGCAGCTCCACGTTGCGGGCGCTGCGGTGGTCGGCAAACACCAACGCCTTCAGATGGTTCTGGGCTTCCACATAGCTTTGCCGTGCGGCGCTCAAATCCGCCTGGGCGCTGGCGGCCTGGCTTTCCGCCTGTTTTTCATCCAGCCGGGACATGGAGCCAATCCGCACCTTGCGGGCCGTATCTTCATACAGTTGGACGGCCAAGCGGACGGCATCCTCTTGGACCGCAATGCTTTCTCGCGCCTGGATCAAGGCATACCACGCACTCTCCACCTGCGAGAGAACGGACTGCAGGCGGTTTTCGAGCTGGACGGCGGCTTCTTCGGACTGTTTGCGAGCGGCGGCCACGCGGTAGCGAGCGCCGTCCGTCTTGAAACCTTTGAGAAGCGGCTGGGTCAGGGTGAGGCCGAGGCTGCCGGTGGTGGTGTCGAAGGGGTTGGCGGCCCGGTGGCCGCTGCTGTTGCCCATCCGGCCGCTGAGGTCATAGCGCAGGCCGCCGAGGGAGGTGGCGCCGCCGAGGGCGGCGGTGTAGCTATCGCTTTCCGTCTTGGAGCGGACGGTTTCGAGCACGCCATCGGCCACACCGGGGCTATCGCCCAAGGTTTTCTCGTTGGAGCGTTGGGCGCGCAAGGAGAGCGCGGGATCGTAGGCGCCGAGGGCCACGTCGATTTCCAAAGCGGCCTCTTCACGCGTGATGCGCTCGATTCGGTAATCCAGATTGTTGGCCAAGGCCATGCCGATGCAATCCTCTAGGCTCATCTCACGCTCCGCGGAATATACCGGGGAGGAGGGAGCGGAGGAGCCGGAGGCATAGATGGCTTCCATCTGCGCGAGCGCGGAGAGTGCGCAGAGCAGGCCGGTCCAAAGTCCTGTGCAGAGTTGTCTGCCGTATTTATTCATATCGCAATGCCTCAATCGGATCCAACCCGGCGGCCTTCCGCGCCGGATAAAAACCAAAAAACACCCCGATGGCGGCGCTGAATAAAAAGGCCAGCGCCACGGACTCCGGCGAAACCAGGGTGGCCCAACCGAATTTGAGGGAGACGCCCTTGGCCATGGCATAACCCAGCACAACGCCGATGAAGCCGCCGCCGACACTCAACACCACGGCTTCCACCAGGAACTGCAGCAGGATGTCCCGGCCGCGTGCACCAACGGCCATCCGGACGCCGATTTCCCTTGTCCGCTCCGTCACGCTCACCAGCATGATGTTCATGATGCCGATGCCGCCGACCAGCAGAGAAACGCCTGCAATGGCGCCGAGCAGAATGGTCATGGTCTGGGCGGTGGAGGTGGCCATTTCCATCATATCCTGCTGGTTGTGAATCCGGAAATCGTTTTCCTGATCCTCCCGGAGGCGGTGGCGCTGCCGCAACAGCGCGGAGAGCTGGGCCATGACCTCCTCGATCATGTCCGCATGCTGCACCTGGACGGTGATGGAGCGGAAGGCGGTCCCTCCCGTCAGGCGGATCATGGCGCTGGTCCAAGGGATGAGGACCATGTCGTCCTGATCCGCCCCCATCATGTTCGCGCCTTTGGGGTGGAGCACCCCCACCACTTCGTAGGGGGCGTTTTGAATCCGAACAATCTGCCCAAGCGGGCTGCCGCCGCCGAAGAGGTTGGTGGCCACCGTATGGCCCAACACGGCCACCTTGGCGGCCTGCCGGACATCCGCATCCGTCAGGTTGCCGCCGTCGGCAAGCCGCCAAGCGCGGACGGAGACATAGTCCTCGCTCACGCCGTAGATGGTGGTGTTGAGATTCTGGTTGCCGCAGAGCACCTGGATGCCGCCGCCGCGCACCTCGGGCGTGACGCCACTGATGCCGTATACCTCTTGGCGGATGGCGGCATAGTCCTGCTTTGTGAGGGTCGGGGCGCTGCCCCAGCCCATATGCACGCGGCCGCTACGGGCGGCACCGGAAAGGATGGTCAAAATGTTCTGGCCCATTTGCTCGATGCTGGCGGCCACCTGGGCCTTGGCCCCGGCGCCGATGGCGACCATGGCAATCACGGCAGCCACGCCGATGATGATGCCGAGCATGGTCAGCCCGGTGCGCATCATATTCCGGCGCAGGGCGCGTAACGCCATTCTCCATGTCGCGGAAAAGTTCATGCCCCGGCCTCCGCATCTTCTTCGTGTGGTCGCGACCAGCGGCGGAGGGCCTCGGCAGCATCCAAGGGCGCCGCCACGGGTTCGTCGCGGAGGATCCGTCCGTCGCGCATGACGATTTGGCGGCGGCAGTATTGGGCAATGTCCGGCTCGTGGGTGACCATCAGGATGGTCATGCCCTTGCGGTTGAGCTCCTGGAAAATCTGCATGATTTCCAGGCTGGTGTGGGTGTCCAGGTTGCCGGTGGGCTCATCCGCCAGCAATAGGGCGGGATGGTTGACCAAGGCCCGGGCAATGGCAACGCGCTGTTGCTGGCCGCCGGAGAGCTGGCTGGGATGGTGCCCGGCCCGGGCGGAGAGGCCGACGCGTTCCAAGGCCTGGAGCGCCTGGTCATGCAACTGTTTGCGCGAAAGAGTGTGGGTGGAATACAGCAGCGGCAACTCCACATTTTCCAATGCGGAGGTCCGGGAAAGAAGATTGAAGCCCTGGAAGACGAACCCCAAGCGCTGGTTCCGCACCCGCGAGAGCTCGTTTTTGTTCAGCGAGCCGACGGACTCGCCATCCAGCCAGTACTGCCCGCCGGAGGGGCGGTCCAGGCAACCGATCATGTTCATCAAGGTGGATTTTCCCGAGCCGCTGGCGCCCATGATGGCCACAAACTCCCCCTTCCGAATGCTCAGCGAGACCGTGCGGACGGCATGGACGGCGACTTCTTCGCCGGATTGGTAGACCTTGTCGAGATTTTCCAGGCGGATGACGGTGTCGTGGGGTATGGCGGGCGGCGCGGCGGGCACGGCTTATCTCCGGCGGGGAGGCCCCGGCATGAAAGGCGAAGGCGTGGACGATGAGGGCGCGTCCGCCCGATCTTGAGCAGTCAGGATGCCGACCGCCACGGCGTCTCCTTCGGAAAGGCCGCCGAGGACTTCCGTCCAGGAGCCATCCGTGATGCCGGTGGCGATGGGCACGCGGCGCAGGAGGCCCGGGCCCTCCACCACATACACCGTCCGCATGCCGGAGGCCGGGCCCGCCGTTTCGCCGCCGAGCGGCCCACGCGGCGGCGGTTCTGCCACAATGGCCCCCTCCGGAGGACGAAAACGAAGGGCGGAATTGGACAGGCGGAGCGCCTTTTCTCG
Source organism: Verrucomicrobiota bacterium (assembly GCA_031262805.1). Classification (GTDB taxonomy): domain Bacteria; phylum Verrucomicrobiota; class Kiritimatiellia; order CAIQIC01; family Lenti-01; genus JAISGX01. Next base: position 33,626 of record JAISGX010000099.1, read on the forward strand.
ACGTGCGGTCACGACGCTGGCATTGGCCGTCATGCCGGGGCGCAGCTTGAGGTCGGCATTCTGGACATCCACGATGGCGATGTAATTGACGACATTCTGGACGGTGACGGGCTCGAAGCGAACCTGGCTGACGACGCCGGTGAAGGTGAGGTCCGCATAGGCATCCACGGTGAAGGAAACGGCCTGGCCTTCCTCCACACCGCCGACATCGGCTTCCGAAATTTCCGCTTCAATGCGCATTCGCCGCAAATCCTGCGCCAACAGGAAAAGCGTTGGCGCATTCAGGCTGGCGGCCACGGTCTGGCCGACATCCACGGCCCGGGAAATCACCACGCCGTCCATCGGGGAATAGATGGTCGTTTTTTCCAAATCCACCCGCACCTTGTCCAGGCTGGCTTCGCGCATTCGGAGGGTGGCCTGGGCCTGGGCGAGCGAGGCTTCCGCCTGGTCGTAATCGGACTGGCTAAGCAGCTCCAGATCCAGCAATTCCTGGGCGCGGTTGAAATTGGCTTGCGCGAGTTTGAGGGAGGCGCGGGCGCTTTCCACTTCCGCCTCGCCCTGCTGGAGCTGGCGTTGATAGGTGGAGTCATCCAGCTTGGCGAGCACCTGGCCGTTGGTCACAATGGAATTGTAGTCCGCCATCAGCTCCATGATGGTGCCGGAGACTTCCGAGCCCACATCCACGGTCCGGACGGCGCCCAAGGCGCCGTTGGCTGTGACGGTTTGGACAATTTCGCCACGGTCGACGGGGAGCGTTCGATATTCCGTACGGCCACCGAGCGCACCCGCCCGGTTCCGCCAAAACCAAAAGCCGCCGATGGCCAGCCCGATGGCGAGTGCCAAGACGATGAAGCGATGTCCTTTTTTCACACGTTCTTCCTTTCCTTTCTTTAGTCGCCCAGCCGGAAGGCAATGTTACACCCTCGCCCACGTTTTCACCAAGCGCACCGTTTCCGCGCCATCCAACCGCCGGGCCTTCCCCGCCCTTGCGCGCTATGGCTCGACCCTCAAGCGAATGCTCCGCTGCTTCTGCGCCCCCAGTTCCACGCTCTGCTCCACGGAACCGGCCGTCTGGTTGGTAAAGCGCACAAGCGCACTCCACTCCACGCTCTCGGCGGAGAGGTCGGAGCTTGCCTCCACCGTATAGACGCGGCCGCTGGCGCCCGGGAAGGAAACGGCCAGCTGGTTTGTCCCGAGCTGGACATGGGTGAAGGCAAAATAGCTGGCCGGATTGGTCGGCTGCGTACCGGCGATATATTCCGCCAAATTGTCGAACCCATCCCGGTCCGCATCCGCTTCCTGCGCGCCTTCCGCCGTCTGCGGGTTCAATCCTTCGGAAAGGGCCCAGCTCTCATAGGCGCTTGGACGGCGCGCCACTCGGAAGCCGAGGATAAAATAGGACCAGCCGGAGGGAAACGACGCATTCCGGAAGGAGCACCGCAGGAACGAGGGATCCACCTGTTGGAACATGGAGTGGGTTGTCCAGCCTCCTCCGCGGGCAATCCGTTGTTCATGAAAGGAAGCCTCCGCAGGCGGACCGGACGGATCCGGCAACGAGGCTTCCGGCTTCGGATACCACGTGTTGGTCGAATCATCCTGATAATCCAGGCACCATTCATATACATTACCGGCCATGTCATACAATCCATAGCCGTTCGCCATATCCGCCAGCCGCCCGTAGTCCGCCCCGGCCCAGGGAATTTGGCGCTCCAAACCGGTGATCTGCTGCCGCCCGTTATAATAGCCGACGGGGGTGGTGGGGATGGCCTCGCCCGACCACGGATGGGCGGGATGCGGCGCCTGCACCATCGAATAGCGGATATCCTGATAATTGGCTTTGCCCGGATCAATGTTATACAAATAGTGATTGGTTCCCTCTGCGGAATCGTTGGGCCAGGGGAAATGGGTGTTGCTCACGCCGCCTCGGGCGGCCTTTTCCCATTCCGCCTCCGTCGGCAGGCGGTATCCGGCGGCGGAAAGATCCACGGCCCAGCCTTCGGGCTGAAAATCGATGGCCCGCCGCCGTCCCTCTTGGTCGCTGAGGAAATTGCAGAAAGCCAATGCGCCATACCACGTCACGGAAATACAGGGAAAATTCGTTTTCCCTTCCTGGACGGCGAAGGCCCCATTGGTGAAGATGATTTGCGAGAAGCCGCTGTCCAAATTGAGCAGTTCATAGCCATAGCCTTGCGTGTTCCACACCGCCCCAGCCACATTGGTCCGGACCTCGGAAACAGAGTTGGTCCACACCGTCCCAGCCTCATTGGTCCAGACGTTGGGAACAGAGTTGGTCAGCACCACATCGCGCACCTCCACCAGCCCTTGGTCATAGGCCCATTGCATGGTGCGCGCCATCTCCTCATTGGTCGTTTCAAAGGTCCCCATCCAGAACCCGCTGATGGGCACCGCATGCAGGGGGCTCTCAATGGGCCAGCCTTCCGTGCCCGGCGTTGTGACATGGGTGAACGGATTGCCCATCCAAAATGTTCCGGAGGGAATCCACGCCAATGAGGCAGAAGCGGTCGCCGAGGCGGACACAGGGGAGAACCGAAGAGAAGACGCCAACCGTGGCTGAACGTATTTTTCAACATGCGCCTCCTGGCCTTCTTCCAAAGGAACAAATTGGGCAAATGCGGCGCTGGCGGCGAACAGCGTGCACACCATCCAGAATGGGGGGCTTGGCTTCATCCCCGAAAGCTTACGACGGCGGCGGAGATCTGTCGAGTTTCTGTGCCGGGAGTAAACCCCAAAAAAAAAGCGGCCGAACGGCCGCTTTTCTTTTCTCCACGCGGGAGCGTATTACTTGCGCAGTTTGCGCCGGAGCACCATCGCCAGAGCGCCGAGGCCCAACAGGCTCATGGTCGCCGGTTCCGGAATGGAGGGGGTGACAGCCAAGGTTGTGGAATAGTTTGCATTGCCGTTATTGTCCCACGCGATCTGGCCAGCGGTGGAGTCATCCACTGCGGCATAATAGAACTCCAGCTCTTGGCCATCCATCCCCGCCGTGACGGGAATCATCTGTTCGGCGCTCTGGCTCTCCCAGACGCCGTTGTTGACTCTATCTTCCTTCCAACCCAAATTTATAGGGGCGACCCATGCTCCGTCCAGAGCATAACCGACCTGGGCGCTATAACCCATCCCAGCAGGATAGAGCTGCGTTTGGAAGCCGATCTGATCGCCTTCAGTCAGAGCCAACGAGACGGGCAGGCCATCATTGGTGCCATCCCCTCCGGCGGCAGCCGTATACCAAGCGCCACCGCTTATGAACAAATACGAATCTCCCACCCAGCTGACCTGGGCCATCGCGGAACCTGCCACCATGGCGATCAATGCAAACACCAACCATTTCTTCATAACCTAATTTCTCCTATTTTTTTAATGCCTTTTGAAGCACACTGCGGACCCTAGCGGATTTGCCGCGTTCGGTACAAGTTTTTTTTAGAAAAAATTCGCTATTTTTCTTTACATTTCCAGAACAAATGAAAGGGATTTGCGGAGGGTGGCAAGGCTTTTGGGAAACGGACGGCCCGGAGGGTTTTGTACGGAACGGCGGCGGCAAAATCGGCATGGGGGAACGCCGGGAGTAAACCCAAAAAAAAAGCGGCCAAACGGCCGCTTTTTCTTTGTCTCCCACGCAAGGGCGTATTTACTTGCGCAGTTTGCGCCGGAGCACCATCGCCAGAGCGCCGAGGCCCAACAGGCTCATGGTCGCCGGTTCCGGAACGGGGGTGGGAGGGGGAGTGACATGCAAGTTGACGGAATAATTGTCCCCGCCGTTGCTATCCCACTGGACCTGATTGCCGTCGCTGTCCGTCGTGGCATAAAAGAACTCCAGCGTCGCGCCATCCATTTCCAGCGTGACGGGAATAAACTGCTCCGCGGGCGAACTCCTGTATACGGCGTTGTTGTAATACTCACCACCCGAATTCGAATACCAATCCAATTGGGCGGTGTTCCATACCCCGTTCACGGCATAACCAACCTCGGCATTATAGCCATAGGTGGCGGGAGAGAACTGTGTCTCGAAACCGATTTGATCGCCTGCGTACAAATCCAACGTGGCAGGCAGGATTGGGGCACCGGTACTCGGGGCGGCGGAAACGGCGTACCATCCACCACCCTCTCGACCGCCCTGTACGAACAAATACGAATTTCCCATCCAGCTGATCTGGGCCATCGCGGAACCCGCCGCCATGGCGATCGATGCAAACACCAACCATTTTTTCATAATCTAATTTCTCCTGTTTTAAACCATGCACTTTTGAAATTGCGCACGAACATTACCGGATTGCCGCATCCGGCGCAAGTTTTTTTAAGAAAAATTCATCCATTTTCTTTACATTTCCGGATCAGATGAAAAGGATTTGCGGAGGGCGGCAATGCTTCCTAGAAACGGACGGCCTTGGCGGCGGAGAGGCGCCCCAAGTTTCTGCGCCGGGAGTAGAACCCAAAAAAGCGGCCGAACGGCCGCTTTTTCATTTCTTCCACGCGAGGGCGTATCACTGGCGCAGTTTGCGCCTGAGAACCATTGCCAAGGCGCCGAGGCCCAACAGGGTCATGGCCGCCGGTTCCGGAACAGCGGAGGGGGTGGGATTCAAGGTGACGGAATAATTTTGCCCACCGTTATTGTCCCACTGGACCTGCTCGCCGGTGGAGTCATCCACCGTAGCAAAAAAGAACTCCAGCACTACGTTATCCATTTCCGCCGTGACGGGAATAAACTCTTCGTTGGAGTCGCTCCAGTATACGGCATTGTCCCAACTCGAACCACCCGAATTTGAAAACCAACTCAAATTGATGGTCTGCGATTCTCCGCCGTTCACGGTATAAACGACCTCGGCGCCATAGCCATTGGTGATGGGATGAAACTGCGTCTGAAAGCCGATCTTATCGCCTTCGTTCACCTCCAACGAAGCGGGCAGAGCCGGATTGCTGGCATCCGGGACGGCGGAAACCGAGTACCAATCCCAATTACCCGCAATGCCCTCGATGATCATATACGAATTCCCCATCCAGTCGATCTGGGCCATCGCGAAACCCGCCGCCATGGCAATCCATGCAAACACCAATCCCTTCTTCACAACCTAATTTCTCCTGTTTTAAACCATGTACTTTTGAAATCAAACGCGAACATTACCGGATTTGCCGCAGCCGGTGCAAGTTTATTTTTAGGGTCAAGATAACATAAGCGCATTGAAAGTATGCCATAATGCGCAGAATGAAGCCCCAAAACAGGTATTTCAAACATTCCAAAATTTCTGAAGAGAAATTCAGAGATATTTTACGCCT
>JAISGX010000111.1 GCA_031262805.1 Verrucomicrobiota bacterium
ATCGCCGTCATCAAGGAAGTCCGTGCGATTACCGGTTTGGGCTTGAAGGAAGCCAAGGATTTGGTCGAAGGCGCACCGAAACCGGTGAAAGAAAATATTGCCAAGGATGAAGCGGAAAAACTCCAAAAACAATTGGAAGCCGCAGGCGCCAAAGTCACTATCAAGTAGTTCCCGAGATTGTGTGTGACGGCCGCCCCGGGGCGCTTAAAAGCGAGCCCGGGGTGTGCCCGTCTTTTGGTTTCCGCGGATTCCACTCTTGAAGGATAGGTGACTTGGATGGTTGACAGGATAAATTTTGGCAAGTTGTCAGATGTAATCGAGCTGCCGGATCTCATTGAGATCCAGACCCGTTCGTATTTGGAGTTTTTGCAGATGGATGTTCCCGCCAACAGGCGGAAAAACGTGGGTCTGCAAGCGGTGTTTAAAGAGGTGTTTCCCATCGAAAGTTATGATGGAAACTGCACGCTTGATTTCGTGAAATACGAAATTACACCGCCCAAGGTCTCCGCATTTGATAGTTTGAAGGAAGGCGAGTCGCACACGGCGGCGCTGCACGTGACGTTCCGGTTGAAAAACGAAGCGGAAGTTCGCGAAGAAACGGTTTTCATGGGAGAGGTGCCCCTGATCACCGAGCAGGGCACGTTCATTATCAATGGAGCCGAACGTGTCATCGTCAGCCAATTGCACCGTTCTCCCGGCATTTGTTTTGAAAGTGCCGTGCACGCGAACGGTACCCTGTTGTATTCCTTCCGGATCATTCCGGACCGGGGATCTTGGGTGGAAGTGCAGTTTGACACGTCCGACCTGCTGAACATCTATCTGGATCGTAAAAAACGCCGCAGGAAATTCCTAGCGACGACGTTTTTGCGCGCCTTGGGCTATGGCACTGATGATGAATTGCTTGGCCTGTTCTACACTTTCGAAAAAATTGACGTGGCGAAAGCCAAGCCCGAACAGCTCGAAAACCGTGTGGTGAAGGCTGATGTGGTGGATGCCGATAGCCAGAGCGTGTTGGTCAAAAAGTTTGAGCCCATCACCAAGGATCTGCTCAAACAGCTTCAGGCCGCCGGCATCGCGTCGGTGGAAGCGGTCAATGTGACATGGGATGGAGGCTTGCTGCTCAAGAGTGTCCGCAAGGATACGGCCATGAGCGCGGATGATGCCCTCAAGGACATTTACCATAAGTTGCGCCCCGGCGATCCGCCGACCACCTCCAATGCCCGCCAGTTGCTCAAGCGTATTTTCTTTGATCCCCGGCGTTACGATTTGGGCCGCGTGGGCCGTTACAAAATCCAGCAGAAGCTGGGCTTGGACTCGAAAAATGAAAGCCGCACGCTGGAAAAAGAAGATTTCGTTGCCGCGGTCAAATATTTGATCGACCTGCGCAATGGCGAAGGCACGTTGGACGATATCGACCATTTGGGAAGCCGCCGTGTCCGCACGGTGGGTGAATTGGTGGAGAACCAGTGCCGCGTGGGCTTGGCCCGCACCGAGCGCTTGGTCCGCGAACGCATGACGGTCTTTGACCAGCAGGCGGAAAAGTTGACCCCCCAGAAATTGATCAATCCGAAGGCCTTGGCCGCCGTGATTCGCGACTTCTTCGGCCGTAGCCAGTTGTCGCAGTTCATGGACCAGACCAACCCCCTAGCCGAGTTGACGCACAAGCGCCGCTTGAGCGCCTTGGGCCCCGGTGGCCTGAGCCGCGAACGCGCCGGCTTCGAAGTGCGCGACGTGCATTCTTCTCACTATGGACGCATCTGTCCGATTGAGACGCCTGAAGGTCCAAACATCGGATTGATTTCATCCCTCTCCATGTTTGCCCGCGTGAATGAGTTCGGCTTTATTGAAACGCCGTATCGCCGCGTGGTGAAGGGGAAGGTGACCAACGACGTCGACTATTTGACCGCCGACCAGGAAGAGAACTACGTCATCGCCCAGGCTAATGCCCCGTTGAATCCGGATGGCTCCTTCGTCCGTGAAACCGTAGCTGGCCGTTGGCGCGGCGAATTTCTGGAAATCGAAGCCAGTCGAGCGACCTATATGGATGTGTCGCCCAAGCAGGTGGTTTCGGTGGCCGCCGGATTAATTCCGTTCTTGGAACACGATGATGCCAACCGCGCCTTGATGGGCGCCAATATGCAACGGCAGGCCGTTCCTTTGTTGCGGACGGAGGCGCCGTATGTGGCCACCGGCATTGAAGGCCGTGTGGCGCGAGACAGCCGTGTCATGATGGTGGCCCGCGAAGCGGGCAAGGTGGCCTATGTGTCCGCCGAACACATCATCGTCTCCAAGGATGGCGCCATGCCGACCAAGAAGACGCCACAAACGGACTATCAGACCTATGAATTGCGTAAATTCACGCGTTCCAATGCGGGCACCTGCATCAATCAACGTCCGCTCGTCAAGAAGGGACAGAAGATCAAGAAGGGCGAAATATTGGGCGACGGACCATTGACGGACGGCGGCGAACTAGCCTTGGGCCGCAATGTGCTGACGGCCTTCATGCCGTGGTGGGGCTATAACTACGAAGACGCCATTTTGATCAATGAGCGCCTGGTGGCCGACGACGTGTTCACCTCGGTTCACATCGAGGAATTCGAATGCGGCGCCCGTGACACCAAGCTTGGGCCGGAGGAAATCACCCGTGACATTCCGAATGTGGGCGAAGAAGCGCTCAAGAATCTGGGTTTGGACGGCGTGGTTCGCATCGGTGCGGAAGTGAAACCCGGCGACATCCTCGTCGGGAAGATCACGCCGAAGAGCGAAACCGAGCTGGCTCCTGAAGAGAAGCTGTTGCGCGCCATTTTCGGTGAGAAGGCTGCGGAAGTCCGCGATACCTCGTTAACGGTTCCCAGCGGAACCTATGGCATCGTCATGGATGTGAAGACCACCTCCCGCGATCTGCCGCAACGGACGAAGATGAGCGCCAACGACCGCCGGAAGCAGCAGAAGCAGATGGTGGAGGAATTCGAGAAGCGCGAGGCCGAGTTGACCGAGAATCTGACGGATGCATTGTCTAACATTCTGTTGGGCGAGAAAATTCCGCTGGATGTGCTCAATGGCGAGACGGGCGAGATCATCATTCCCGCCAACCGCAAGATCACCAAGACCCTGTTGCGCAAGCTAGCGGCAGCCTATGATGTGATTGCTATCGATCCGAGCCCGATTCAACAGAAAATTAGCAACATCATCGGCGAGTACAGCTCGAAGTTCGCCCAGTTGAAGGATGATCGCGAAAACATGGCCCTCCGCCTCGAAAGCGGCGAAGAAACCGAAACCGGCATCATCAAGCAGGTGAAGGTGTTCATTGCTAGCAAGAAGAAGCTGAGCGTGGGGGACAAGATGTCCGGTCGCCACGGAAATAAAGGCGTGGTGGCGCGCATTCTGCCGGAAGAGGATATGCCCTTCCTGCCGGATGGCCAAACCGTGGACATTGTGTTGAATCCGTTGGGTGTGCCTTCCCGTATGAATGTGGGGCAGGTGTTGGAAACCCATCTGGGTATTGCCTGCCGGACCCTAGGGTTGCACGCTGCCTCGCCGGTGTTTGATGGCTGTCCGGAGAGCGAAATCTGGGAAATGATGCGCAAAGCGGGCCTGCCAGACGACGGCAAAACGGTCCTTTACGACGGGCGCACCGGCGAGCCGTTCGACCAACGTGTCGTAGTGGGCGTTATGTACATGCTCAAGTTGCACCACTTGGTGAGCGACAAGATCCACGCCCGTGCCGTCGGCCCGTACAGCCTGGTGACCCAGCAGCCGCTGGGCGGCAAGGCCCAGTACGGCGGACAACGCTTCGGTGAAATGGAAGTGTGGGCCATGGAGGCATACGGTGTCGCCTATGCCTTGCAGGAACTGTTGACCGTCAAGAGCGACGATGTATCCGGAAGAACCCGCATTTACGAGTCGATTGTAAAAGGAACTAATTCCCTGGAAGCGGGCATTCCCGAATCGTTCAACGTGCTGATGAAGGAAATCCAGAGCCTTGCTTTGGACATCCGGGTGCAGCGCCGCGAGGAGGCCTAGGCCTTGTCGTTCTGCATGTACTTGTTTGATAAACCCTTGCGATAGATTGGAGAGCCACGGTGGAAAATACCAGCGTCAAGCCGATTTTTGATATGGAATCCCAGCCCGGTTTCGATTATGTGAACATTACCTTGGCATCGCCGGAAACCGTCCGGTCTTGGAGCCATGGCGAGGTCAAAAATCCCGAAACCATCAATTACCGCACGTTCAAGCCTGAAAAGGGCGGCTTGTTCTGTGAGCGCATTTTTGGCCCCACCAAGGATTGGGAATGCTCCTGCGGAAAATATAAACGCATCAAGCACAAAAATATCGTTTGCGACCGCTGCGGCGTGGAAGTCACACTGGCCCGCGTCCGTCGAGAACGCATGGGGCACATTGAACTGGCCGTGCCGGTGTCGCATTTGTGGTTTTTCAAGTGCGCCCCGAGCCGTTTGGCTACCGTGCTAGATATGAGCTCCCGCGAACTTGAACGCGTGCTGTATTACGAAGATTATATTGTCGTGGATCCCGGTGACACTCCGTTGCAGGAGCGCCAGTTGCTGAACGAGGACGAATACCGCGAGATGCTGGACAAATACGGCGAAACCTTCACGGCCCGCATGGGTGCGGAAGGCGTATACGAAATTCTATCCAAAATCGATTTGGAAGAAGCTCTCGAACAGCACGAAATTGAAATGGAGAACACTCGCAGCAAGCAGACCCGAAAGAAGCTGACCAAGCGGATGAAAATCTTGGATTCCTTCCGCACGAGTCATACGCGGCCCGAGTGGATGATCCTGCAGGTGTTGCCCGTCATCCCGCCGGATCTGCGTCCGCTGGTCCCGTTGGAGGGCGGACGTTTCGCCACGAGCGATTTGAACGATCTGTACCGCCGCGTCATCAACCGCAACAACCGTCTGCGCAATCTGCTACAGCTCAAAACGCCGGATGTGATCGTCCGAAATGAAAAACGGATGTTGCAGGAAGCGGTGGATGCCTTGTTTGACAATGGCCGCCATGGCCGTGCCGTGACTGGTGCGGGCAACCGTCCTCTGAAATCCTTGAGCGACATGCTCAAAGGCAAGCAGGGCCGTTTCCGCCAGAACCTGCTTGGCAAACGCGTGGACTATTCCGGCCGTTCCGTCATTGTGGTCGGCCCGAACCTCCGCATGAACCAGTGTGGCCTTCCCAAGAAGATGGCGCTGGTCCTGTTCGAGCCCTTCATCATCCGTCGCCTCAAGTCTATGGGTGTGGTGCACACCGTGCGTAGCGCCAAGAAGATGATTGAACGCGAGGAGGAGGCCGTGTGGGACATTCTCGAAGAGGTGACCCGCGGCCATACTGTGATGCTGAACCGGGCGCCCACCCTCCACCGCCTGTCCATTCAGGCGTTCGAGCCGGTGCTGATCGAAGGAGAGGCCATCCGGATTCATCCGCTGGTTTGTACGGCGTACAACGCCGACTTCGACGGTGACCAGATGGCGGTCCATGTGCCTCTTTCCATTGAAGCACAGATGGAAAGCAAGCTCATCATGCTGGCTCCCAATAATATTTTTTCACCGTCCAGCGGCAAACCGATCACCACGCCCACGCAGGATATCGCCCTCGGGTGTTATTATCTGACGGTAGATTCCCAGGCCGACCGCATTCGTGCGCGCCAGCCCAAGGTGGACGGCTTGATCGAGCACCTGCCTATTTTCGGCGAGGTGGAGGAAGTGCATACCGCCTTCGACGAAGGCGCATTGCAGTTGCATGACCGCATCCGTTTCAAAAACCCGGATTATCAGACGGAAACCAAATATGGAAACAAGGAGCACTCCGTCATTACCACGACGGTGGGTCGCGTGTTCTTCAACGAAATCTGGCCGGACAACATGGGCTTTTTCAATGCGCCTGTGCCGAAAAAGAAACTCGAGGAATTGATCCGTCATTGCTATCAGGTCGCCGGCCATGAAGAAACCGTTCGTACCTTGGACCGCGTGAAGGATTTGGGCTTTGAGAACGCTACCCGCGCCGGGATTTCTATCGGTATCGTGGATATGATCGTGCCGGATGCGAAACCCAAAACCATTGAAGCCGCCCGCAAGCAGCTGGCCGAGGTGGAGGCGCAGTACCGCAAGGGCGTCATCACCGATGGTGAACGCTACAACAAGATCATCGATATTTGGACGCATGCGACGGATGAAATCGCCGGCCAGATGTTCCGGGCAATGGAATTCAACGATTCGCGCACGGATGTCAATCCACTGTTCATGATGGTGGATTCCGGTGCCCGTGGCAATCGCCAGCAGATCCGCCAGTTGGCCGGTATGCGTGGTCTGATGGCCCGTCCCTCCGGTGAAATTATCGAGCGGCCGATTCTGGCGAACTTCCGTGAGGGGTTGAGCGTGCTGGAATACTTCATCTCCAC
>JAISGX010000114.1 GCA_031262805.1 Verrucomicrobiota bacterium
CGGCGGACCTGCCGGTGATTCCGCGGGCGGATTTTTTGCTCCGCGCCTACACGAGCGAGCAGTTGCGGCAGGCGTTGAGCCATCTAGCTTGATCCACCCTCCAGCGCGGAAGCCAGCAACGCTTCATAGTGCGCCCAGATTTTTTTCCAGGACCAATCCAATGCGGTTTTCCGGGCCGCCGTTCCCAGCCGCTTCCGCAACGAGGCATCCTTCATCAAGCGCAGAAGAGCCTCCTGCAACGCACGCTCATCCTCCGGCGGGGTCAGCAAGCCGTTTTCATCCGTCCGCACCACATCGGGAATGCCGCCGATGGCGGAAATCATCACCGGCAGGCCGCTGGCCATGGCCTCCAGAAGGGAAAGCGGCAGGCCCTCGCGAAGCGACGGCAGGGCAAAGGCATCCGCTTCCCGAAGCCGGGCCGCCAGTTCCGAACTCTCCAGAAGGCCCGCAAAGGAAACCTGCTCGCCGATATTCGCCTGTGCGGCCAGCCGCCGGAGCTCTTCTTCATAGGGTCCGGTTCCATATACCGTCCAGCGGAGACGCTCCCGCGATGGATCCGGCAACCTCGCCATGGCCTGCAGCAGATGCTGCAGGCCCTTCATCGGAATGAGCTGGGCCATCGTGACGAGGTGGAACAACCCGTCTTCCGTACGCTCCACGGGAGCTTCCTGCGGATGGAAGCGCTCGATATCCACGCCATTGGGGATCAGGTGGACCATTCCTTCCGGCCAGGTTTCCAGCGCCAGCTTCCTCAGCGGCTCGCTGACGGCGCTCACCCAAGCGGCCTGCCGCCAGATGCGCCGCACCCACGGGCGAATGAGATGGTAGATCCAGCCGAAACGGGCTTTCTGATGGCCCGGCACATCCGACCCATGCAGCACCACGCCATACGCAACGCCCAGGCGCTGCGAAAGACGGCAAGCCACTTCTCCCGCCGGCAGGGCGCAATTCGCCAGAATGAAATCTGGACGGACGGATGGCTGGAAGCAACGGGCGGCGGAAAGAAAGGAAAGAAGTTCCGGCAATGTGTGCCCCGCCCACTTCTTCTTCCGGGTGTGCACCCGGAGCACCTCGCAACCCTCCCAGTGCTCCCGCGCCGACAGGCGTCCGCCGATGTCCGAGGTGAGCACCTGCACCTCCCAGCGCCCGGAAGCCGCCGCCGTGTGCGCCAAATGGCCCGCCACATGCTCCGCGCCCCCGTAATACGGCGGAAAGCCATGGCTGACCACCAGCAGACGCTTTTTAGCCGACATGGTCCCGCTCCTCACGGGATTCCCGCTCTTCCAGCAGCAGATGATTGAACGAACTGATTTCCTTCCGCAGGGAGGAGACTTGGTCGCCCAGCAGACCGAAGCAGAACAGGAACACCCCCGTCACCATGCACAACAGCGCGCCGCCCACAATCGTGAGGCGGTAAACGGAAAAAATATACAACTGATAAATGAAGCCGGCGGCAAACAGCAAAATGGCCGGATAACCGAATGCCCGCAACGGATCAAAGAGCATCATCAGCCGCAGGGCCAGCAGAACCGTCTTGACGCCGTCTTGCACAATACGCACCTGGCTCGTGCCGACACGCGGATAACAATGGATCGGCACAAAGACAAAGGAATAGCGGCTACGCATCACATACATCAGCGACGTCGTCGAAAAGGAAAAGCCGTCCGGCAACAGTTCCAGCATCTGCATGTAGATGTTCCGGCGGCCGGCGCGCAATCCGCTGTTGATGTCGGGAATTTTCCGGTTCGCCAGGAAATTGCAGAGCTTGCCCAAGAGCCATTTGCCCGGCCGCCGGATCACCGGAATGCCTGCATTCTTGGGCCGAAGCGTGAAAACACACTCCTTTTCGCGTAGCTGGGAGACCAACGAGGGGATATCCCGCGGCTCGTGTTGCCCGTCCGCATCAAGGAACAGGACGTTTTCCGAGCGGGTGGAAAGGATGCCGGTTTTGAGCGAGGCCCCATAGCCGCGGGAAGCCGAATGCCGAATCACCCGGATGCGCTCGCCATAGCCCGCAAGGATCTGCGGGGTTTTATCCGTGGAGCCGTCATCCACCACCACCACGCTCCACGCCTCCGCGCCGGGAAGCGCCAGAACGGCATCCAGCACGCCGCCGATGCCCTCCGCCTCGTTATAGGCCGGAATGATGAGCGTCAACCAAGGCGCAGCTGAGCTCATTTTCTCATCTTCTCAAGAAGCTTTTTGCGAATGGAACGCGGCACCAGAGCCGTCGCCACGGAGAGGGGATTCCAATCCACGATTTTCTTGCGCCGATTATATCCCTGGAGCCACCAGCCGTCCGCCAGCGGGTCGAACACCGGTGCATCCGTCCGCCGGAAAAAGGCGGTGGTATGCACCACTTCCAGCAGGTCGAACATCGCATCCTTTTTCAGGAATTGATACATGTCGTAAATGCTCGGGATGTCGATGTCGTCCACAATCAGCACGCCGCCCGAAGCGAGGTGGGGATAAAAAGAATAATACTCCAGCACCGGGAACGGAAAGCCGTGGGGACCGTCCAGCATGATCATCTGCAACGGTGGGCCGAAGGAATATGCCGGAACCGTCTTCTGGGTTGGCCCTTCGATGAATTCCACCACACCCGGCTTCAACAGCGGCGACTCCTGCACGCGGCGGACGCTCCCATTGCCGTCATCCATGGCAAACACCAGGTGCCGCTTGGACAAATGCGAGAAAAGCAACGAACTCTTGCCCGAGCCGGTCTCCGCCGAAAGCTGCAGGTCCAGCCCCTCCGCATGGGAGGCAATCGCCTTCAACACACCGGCCTTCAACGAGCCCGCCCCATGCCAGTCCGACGGCAACGCCACAATTTCCTTCATCACGTTTTCCGCATTCATGCGGGGCAATCTATCACCCTGCCCACGGCTTGGGTAGTCAATTCTTCCCGACGGCTTCCACGCGCTTGCCTCTCGGTTCCGACAGGCGGAAATAATGGAATCCCGCCGCTTCGCATGCTTGTCGCGCTGAATTTTACATGATAGCCTCTTTCCCTATGAACGTGCTGGATTGTGATTATCTCGTGATTGGCTCCGGCCTAGCTGGCCTCTCCGCCGTACTGGAACTCACCCGCCACGGCCGGACCATTTTGTGCGCCAAGCGGGAACTGGAGGAGAGCAACTCCTCCAATGCACAGGGCGGCATTGCCGTGCCCATCGCCGAGGAGGACACCATTGAGTCGCACGTGCACGACACCCTAGTGGCCGGGGCCGGGCTCACCCGCGAAGACATCGCGCGCGAAATCATCGCCGGTGGCGCCGAGCGAATCGCCGCCCTCGAAAAATGGGGCGTCCGCTTCGAGCGGAAATCCTGCCACCCGCGGGAGACCGATGCGGAATATGACCTGGGCCGGGAAGGCGGCCACTCCGTCCGCCGCATTCTGCACAGCGGAGACATCACCGGGGCGGAAATCATCCGGGCGCTTGTCGAGCGCACCCGGCGGCGCAAAAATCTGGCGATCATGGAAAACGTCATGGCCATCGATCTCATTACGACGGGTTGGCTCAAAGTGCCGGACGACAATGCCTGCCTCGGCGCCTATTTCCTCGACCGCAAAACCGGCGAAATCCTGGCCGTCCGGGCCCGCCACACCATGCTGGCCACCGGCGGGGCGGGAAAAGTTTATCTATACACTAGCAATCCGGACACCGCCACCGGCGATGGCCTCGCCATGGCTTGGCGGGCGGGCCTGCCCATCCGCAACATGGAATTCGTGCAATTCCACCCCACCTGCCTCTACCACCCCGAAGCCAAGTCCTTCCTCATTTCCGAAGCCGTCCGCGGCGAAGGCGGCCGCCTGCTCAATGCCGCCGGGAAAGCCTTCATGAAGCGCTATGATCCCCGCGCCGAGCTTGCGCCGAGGGACATTGTGGCACGCGCCATCGACCACGAAATGAAAAGCCGGGGCGATGCCTGTGTCTATCTCGACATCACGCAAAAAAGCGAAGCCTTCCTGAAGCACCGCTTCCCCAACATCTTCGCCACCTGCAAGAAATTCGGCATCAATATGGCCAAACAGCCCATCCCCGTGGTTCCCGCCGCGCATTACTTCTGCGGCGGCGTCGAGGCCGATGTCCGTGGGCGGACCGCCATGCCCGGCCTACACGCCGCCGGCGAAGTCACCTGCACCGGCCTGCACGGCGCCAACCGCCTGGCCAGCAATTCCCTGTTGGAAGCCTTGGTCTGCGGCCATGCCGCCGCCATGGACATCTTGGAAAACCCCCGCTCCTCCGTCCGCCGCATTAAAATTCCGGCCTGGAAAACCAGCGATGCCGTCCCGTCCGACGAAGCCGTTGTCGTCTCCCATAATTGGAACGAAGTCCGCACCGTCATGTGGGATTATGTCGGTATCGTGCGCACCAACCGGCGGCTGGCACGGGCCCTCCGCCGCATCAAAACCCTGCGCCGGGAAATCCGGGCGTATTACCGAGACTACATCATCACCGACGACCTGCTGGAACTCCGGAACATCGCCGCCGTGGCGGAGCTCGTCATCCGCTCCGCCTCCATCCGCTTGGAAAGCCGGGGTCTCCATTACACCCTGGATTATCCGCACACCGCCCGGAGCATGGCGCAGGACACCATTCTCCACGACCTGCCCGGCGGCAGCACCGTTTGATCCGCATGGAACAGGGCCTGTACCTTTTTCGTGGGTTTCTCGTCGGTTTGGCCGGTCTTTTGCCCGGCATGTCCGGCAGTGCCTTTCTCGTCCTTTTCGGCATGTACCGCCCGTTGACCACCTTCCTGGCACATCCCTTGATTCACCTCCGGAAAAACCTCCGCCAGTACGCCCCCTTTTTTCTCGCCGCCTTGGCCGGGCTGTTGGTCGGCAGCCGGTTGCTCGCCGCTCTCTTCGAGCGCCAAGAGGTTCCGCTTCTGCATCTCTTCACGGGGTTCATGATCGGCACCCTCCCGGATCTGTATAAAGCTGCGCGAAAAACCAGGGCCGGAGTGGGCAGCTGGATCACGCTGGCAGGCTTTCTGGCCGCCTGCGTGGGGCTGGCCGCATGGGAGGCCCGGCTGGGTCCAGACGGCATCGCCCTGCCGGAAACCATCCCCGTCTGGTTCGCCACCGGCATCAGCCTGGGCTTGTGCAGCCTGTTGCCTGGAGTCAACGTGGCCTTCCTGTACATCCATTTCGGCATTTACCAGCCCCTGCTGGAAGGCGTGGCCAGCCTGACGCCACGCGTTCTCTTCCCCGTCGCCATCGGCGCGGCGGCGGCCATTTTGGTTTTCGCCAAAATCGTGAACCTCCTCTTCCGCATCGCCGAAGGCCCCACCCATTACGGCATTCTGGGTCTCATCATCGGCTCGGTCTACCTGCTGTATCCCGGGCTGGACGCCACCCTCCGCCAGCCCCTCCTCCATATCGGCCTTCTGCTTCTGGGGCTTCTGTTGTCGCTCATGCTCAACCAAATCGCCCCGCCGTCTAGGCTTCCCTCGGGGTCCGAAACCGCTCCTTCACATCCGGACAAATGACCAATCCACTGGATGGCCATTTTTGTACGGCATGAAGCCGTGGAAAGGCCTCGGATCTGCATCCAGCACCAAGGGGATGAAATATCTGTCCCCCTCCCACATCGGCAAATCGGGAATTTTCTCGATCTCCACCCATTCCAGCGGCCCTTCCTCATTCTCGGTGAAAGCCGTTCCCTCCGTCTGCTCAATCAGGAATATAAACGCCAGCCAATCCTCCCCGTTGGGCCCAAACCCCGTCCAGTTGATCGTGCCGCGCAACGACATCTTCCGGCATTCCAATCCGCTCTCCTCGCGGATTTCCCGTTTCATCGCCGTGGCCACATCCTCCTCCCGCTCCACCCGCCCGCCCAAGCCGTTGAATTTGCCGAACTGGTCGTCGGTTTTCCGCGAAATGCGGTGGACCATCAAGATCCGCTTGCGCTCTGGGCTCAAAATAAACCCCAATGTGCTGAGAATGGGACAATAATTCATTTCTTCCTCCTCCTGATTCAGCCCTGTTTTCGGGCATCATAAGAAAACGGGCCGTCCGAATCAACCCTTCCGGCAAGCCGCCCGTCGCCATAGAGGCGGGCGAGCGACTCCTCATGCCTGCCGCAAATGCCGCGTGATGAATTCCGCCAGAAAACGGCTCCCCATCTCGATTTGCGGCACATCCACCGTGGAGAGAACATCGCCCGGCGTATGGGTATCCTTCAGCCCGTCCTCCGCCAAGTCCGAGGAGGCCACGGCCAAACCTGGAACGCCCTGCATCACAAACGGAATGTGGTCCCCGGCGTACCATGGCGCGCCGGAGACCACGGGGCCGTCCTCCACCATGGAGGCCTCCAACGCACGAACCTTCTCCTCCTCCAGATGATAGGTGGAAACGGCCATCCGGGATCCGGCATGGCACGGGGAATCCAGATTGAGGATCCAGGCCACTTCCTTGCGCAGATTGTGAAAGCGGTTCAAATATGCCAGCTCGCCATCCGCCCCGAAGTATTCCTCTGTATTAAACGGCACAAAATCAATCGCTCCCGCCTGCCCATTCTTCAGCCGCTCCATCAGCCGAAGCATCATGGCCAGACCGGCCGCATTGTCCAACGCGCCGGGCGAGTGGTACGCACTGTCCATATGGGCGCACACCACTCCCCGCCGAACGCCGGGAGCCGCCCCCCTCCCCGCCACCAACTGGCGGCTTTCCACCCATTGTGTGGTGGAATCAATGCAGATCTCCATCGGAATCCGCCCCCTTCGCTGGAGAGCCTTGCCTGTTGCCGCGTGGACATATGCCGAGGGAATACGGAAATTTCCGTCCGCAAACACCGCAAACGGCTCCATGCCGCACGCGGGGTGGCGCCCCGTCGCGGCAAGGATGGCGGCCGGCGGCTTCTCCTCTAGCGCCGTGATGATCTCCCGGTGCTCATCCGGATAATAGAAAGGGTACTCCTTGGGCTGCAGGGGGGATTGGACCAGCTCGTCCAAAAGAACCACCAGCTTGCCGCCCAGATTCGATGCCTTCAATTCTTCCAGGGAATGCAGGAACACCCCCTCCGCACGGCCGTGGAAGGAGGGGGAAAACGGTCCGGGCAAAATGGGGAGGCGTTCATTCCCGATGGCCAGCCAGGAAGGCCCCTCCTCCCATGTCATGCATTTCAGCGGCAGCGAGTCGACCGCGTATCCGGCTTCGGAAAACTGCTTTTCCACATAAGCGAGGATTTCCCGGTTCCCGGATGTCCCCACCGGGCGTTCTCGAACCAACATCTCCATCATGCGCGCCGTTGTATCCATTCCCTTGCCTCCTGCTCCGTTTTGATGGCCCATCGGACTTCCCGTCATGGGCAGACCGGATTGTGGATGCCGCTTCGAGTGTCCTCCTGCACGGCAGATTCGCTTGCCTCAACTTCCTTTAGAGACTTTCCGTCCGCTGTTTTCCACACGGCATTTCCATTGGTTGATGCGCCAAGCACAAAAGCAGATGCCCCGGACGGACTTCCGAAGAGGAGGTCTTTGGTTAAACGACTGTCCTCGTCTATATTGTCCTTGTTGTCCGCCCGGACTTTCTTTGCAGACTCTGGGCAGCTTTTATCGACCTTTTTGCGGATGATGCTCCCGGCGAGGACGACGAGTCCCTCACTTGTGAGCATGGCTTGAGCATCGGCACCACGTCCTTTCACGTAGAGTGGCAAGGCCTCCATCTCCGGCTTGTTGGCGGTCGGATCTGGCGTGGACACCGGCCGTAGCGACTCAAACAATTTATGCCCAAGAGTGCCCATGACGATCTTCGCGTAATCAACAAACTCTTCGAGCTCGCTTTCCTTTTCTTCGGTGATATTCCCCTTCGTCGGGGCGTTGCCGTTCTTGACCTCATAACGCTTGGCCTTTATGGCGAGGTTATAAAAGCTATTCTCAAGATAGCTAATCTCCGTGGCACCGAACCAGTTGTTGGAAGTCGTGAACACCACCGCCTCCGTCCAGTAATCCTTGTCCGAATCGCGCCTATGCTCCTGCAAACGATGCAAGATACCCTTGTTGTTTTTGCGGATCGCTGCTTGCCCAATATAGACCATGCCCTCCTTATCGGTCTGGTCGGAAGTGCCGAACAGGAAATAGATCCCGCTTTGCGATAGGTCACCGCACTTTTCGCACTTTTCAAGCTCGGTGCGCGGTATTTTATATGTCACGCCCGTCCAGTTGGCGAGCATGCACTTGATGCGCCCTCTTGGGTCTCCATCCATGAGAAACAGGTTTATGCTTTTACCGCGAGTTGCCATGTAATTACTTCCTCACTTTTCTTGCCATCAAGTCTTCGTACCGTTCTTGATGTGATAATCAATCCCACGTTTTTTACAGAACTGAATCACAATAGAGGCTTGTTTATTGTAAAACGCTTTATGTTTTGCATAAGCCGATATTTCCTTACTGTAATTTGTTCGCCCAAAAATAATTCGGTTGGCAAACGAGACTGCCTCCAAAACGGCTGTCAAATCCTGCTGTATAAGATTTGGCGTTGGATACGGCTCTATACTTACCCACGTTTTGCAGCCCCGCTTGCTTAACGCTTTGAGAGCGTCTATCCGCTCTTTGTAAGAAGCCGCGCCGGGTTCTATGCGTTTTCGATAGTCCTCATTAAGGGAAATTAGCGTTATGCCATATTCGTTATTTGATGAATAATCTGCCAGTACGATAGGTAATATCCCTTTAGTGAGGACAGTGCAGCGGATGCCAGCTGAATTCAATTTCTTAATTGACTTCATGCTAATTTCGCCTATCTCTTCATATCCATACATAAAGGGATCGGTGGTAAAGCAAAGCTGAACCGATTTAATCTTCGCTTTCAGTCGAGGTATTTCTCGGTCAAGTATTTCAAGGGTGTTACTCACGAGCTTAGGCTCGCACCATTTCTCATAATTTTTCACCTTCCCGAACCTCTTGGCCATTAGAAAAGCATAGCAAGGATATAAACAGCCATGGGAACACCCCAACACATGGTTCATTGTGTAATCCCCATACTCCACGCCCGTCTTGTAGAGCATAGTCTTTCGCATTATGGTGTCCATAGTTTCTATTTCCTTTTTCGTAGTGAGAGTGTATTTCCTTTGCTCTCCTGCCAAAATTTTGATGGCTTGCCATTTTGGGTTAACGCAGGGTTTCGCTGAACATCAATGTATCCGTTCTTTTCGAGCGTTTTTAATGCGGAGCCTCCTTTGCCGCTACTTAGGCGCGAAATGCCACACAGAACACCATTTTCGTTGTAGAAGTCCGCCAAGAATTCATTTAAACGAACATAATCGCTTGTCGTAGCAAGCATCGCCTCGACTCTCGTTAACAGCATATCGTCACTGACTATATCGTTTTCCGCCGTCAAAGGCATTAGGCCTAGCTGCCCTCCGTCTTGTATTTCGACAACTAAACGATCGGTGCGTTTAGCCATGTTGTTCGCCATCAAAACACAGCCGTCCGGATGATTGGTGGCATGAACCATACGATATTTTGGATGCTGCCCCTCTTTCAGGCGAATCGGCATATCTAACACATACTTGTAGCTCTGCCTTAGATGTTCTTTATATTTTTGTGAGAACTTTTTTTCTGCTTTGTACCCGTCAATCTTGCCAGAGCTATACTTATCGATAATTTCCTGCCAATAGTTATCACCAGCAATGGCGTTCAATTTCTGAATTGAATCCAGCACGGAGCTATCATACTCCTCAAGGTCACTGAAGATTTCAACCTGCCCTTCACGAAATATGATTTTCATTATTCTACAGGCCTCGCGGATAAACCCAAAAGAGTTCAAATTTATCAGCAACTCGGCGGTGCTGCATGCTTTCGCCAGTGAATCGAACAGGGAAGCATTAAGAGCCTTTATTCCGTAGGGGTCTATGTAGAGGAAAACATTCAACTTGAAATTCGAAAGATTTGCATTTTGAAGCACCTGCGTTATTTTGTCCTCAAACCTACCCTCAATAAGCTCACAACGTGTGCGGTGTTCGATCGGAATATTGGCGTTCAGGGCTTTATGATGATTGGGTTCAATAAACTTCATTTCCACCGCTGGCTTGCGCACGTGGCATCTATCAAGGCTCCTGCCCAAACTTTGGAGAGCCGTGAGAGGAGAACCTAGCTTTCCATCATCGAACTTCCCTTTACCAGCAAAGCAATCGACATATAGGGTTGGTTTGCCCGTGGACATCATCTTGGTAAAATACGGAACCAAATAGCAGTCGAGAAGTTCATCTTTTACCTCCGACCATATTTTTTTCTTTTCAAAGAAGTTGCTATTGTCTTTGGACATACATAAATCCTCCTAGAGCACTAAATACAGATACACTTCACCTGTCCAGTGCATTCTTGTCCGACGCCTGGCAATCTGCTCACGACATCCGGAGTGCTGGCTTCGCCGCGCCGGGATCCGCTACTGCGCCCGATGTGGATGCACCGCCTCCCCGTCGCCAGGTGCCCCCGTGGCTCTTCTGATGCCCCCCTGCATCCCTCCTGCATCGCCTCTTCAACCCCCAAAATTCCCAACTGCATGATAACTTTTCCAAACTATCGCGATAAAATACAGGGCTATATCGGTGAGGCTGATGAAATCATCCTCATTGCCGACCGACAGCACGGTGATTTCCGTGCCCCGAACGTTCATTTTCCCCTTAAACGGCTTGTCCGCCATGGTTGAATCCTTCCTTCACGCCGGACATAACAAAAGCCCATCCGTCCATTGAATTTGGCGGACGCTTCAGCATGAGCTATTCGGCAAAAAACCGAATCCGATGTGCTGTATAAGGCATAACTCCTTTCGTCGTTCTCGGCCATTCCATGCTGTCGATCTATCGCAGTCCAACGCTCGGCATCTCTTTTCGAGAATTTCAGCGTTTACACTTTCGTTCTTTCCCAACGTAATGGGCGGGAGGGGACTCGAACCCCTACGGATTGCTCCACCAGATCCTAAGTCTGGCGCGTCTGCCAATTTCGCCACCTGCCCGATCTGGTCCATCTTCCGCCATTTGATGGGGCAAAATCAAGTTGTTTCCCCGCCTCTTTCCGGTCATTGCGCCGTCTTCGCCGTTTTCCAGTCTTCAGGACACGCGAGCGGCGGCATTGAAAACATGCCCTTACAACGCCGGGGCGGCACAAAAGGAGACCGAAAACAGCCAACTTGAACCCAATCCAATCGCCCATCGGCACGGAGGAGGCCTCCACGCCGACTCTTCCATCCATCCTCCGGGCGAAACAGATGAACACTCAAAAACGGGGTGCCTGCATCATGCCGCCGGCCGTTACTTATTCCTCCATGCCGCTACAATTTCGCGGGCCTTGAGCATTCCGTTGGCCGCCGCACGCACCACGAGGGATGGGCCGGTTGCCATATCGCCGACTTCCCAGACGTTCGCCTGACCTTCTGCCCGGGGGGCTTCCGGTGCGGGAGCAGTGAAGCCCATCGCCAACAAAACCAAATCCGCCGGGAGCGTAAATTCCGTTTCCGCCTTCGCCATGGGACGGCGGTGGAGCCATTCCACTTCCACACACCGCAACTGCTTCACCCGACCGGTCGAATCGCCTTCAAAGGCCAGTGTATCGATGGCGAAAAGCCGCTGCACGCCTTCGTGCTGACTGCTGGATGTGCGGAGAATCCGCGGCCATTGCGGCCAAGGATTGTCCGAAGCCCGCACGGGGGGCGGCTGGGGGAGGATTTCGATCTGGGTGACGCGCCGGGCGCCCTGGCGGATGGAGGTGCCGATGCAGTCGCTGCCGGTATCCCCGCCGCCGATCACCACCACGTTGCGCCCCTCGGCCGACCATTCCGCGCCGACCTCTGAGAGCTCTGCGCCGACCACCTGGTTCTGGCGCGTCAGGAAATCCAGCGCAAAATGGATGCCCTGCAAGTCGCGGCCCGGCACCGGCAGATCCCGCGGTTGGCGGACGCCGCATGCCAGCAACACACCGTCGTGCCTCCGCTGCAGATAGGCCAGCGATATGTCCGTTCCAATCTGTACGCCGCATTGAAAGTGAATGCCCTCTTTCTCCAGCAACCGGATGCGCCGCTCGACCACTTCTTTTTCCAGTTTGAAATCCGGAATGCCGTAACGCAGCAGGCCGCCCGCATGGCGGGCGGCTTCATACACCGTCACCTCCACACCCGCCTGGTTCAGCGCATCCGCCGCCGCCAACCCCGCCGGGCCGCTACCGACCACCGCCACGGAACGGCCGATTTTGGGCGCAGGCGGACGCGGCAACATCCACCCCTCCGCCCAAGCGCGGTCCGCGAGCTCCCGCTCGATCTGCCGGATGGCCACCGCATCGCCATCCTTGGCATTGCAGCACGCGCCCTCGCACAAGGCAGGGCAGATTCGTCCTGTGATATCGGGGAATGGATTGGTCAGGCGCGAAAGGGACAAAGCCTCCCGCCAGCGCCCCTCCATCACTTCAGCATTGATTTCGGGGACCACATTTTGCAGCGGGCAACCCTCGCCAAAACAGAACGGAACGGCGCAGCCCATGCAACGGACCGCCTGGCGAATCAATTCGGGCTCCGGTAAATGGGCTTCCACCTCCGCCCAATCGCGCACGCGCTCCGCCACGGGGCGGTAGCCGGGATCCTTTCGGGGAACATCCAA
>JAISGX010000050.1 GCA_031262805.1 Verrucomicrobiota bacterium
GAGGCATTCCAGCGGCAAGTGCTCGATGAGATCGCTCCAGGCAAGTTTGGCTCGGATCCATCAGGCGGATCAAGCGTACGGGCTCTGAGTGCCAACGCTCTACCGCTGGATCTAGGCCCATGGCCGGGAGGAACTTTTTCAATGCCTTTTCGCCCTATGCTTCTTCGACCGCTTTGTGTCTCCTTTTCGTTGGCACATAGGGGGGCGGAAAAAAGCGGCCGATTTTTCCACTCATTGGAAACCAAATCGCTGGATTTTCCACTCATTGGAAAAAAAGTTTCCACACCATGGACAGCTTTTGGGTAGGATGGCGGCATGAGAGAGCGTCTTCAATCGTATACCACTTTCCGCCTAGGCGGGCCCTGCTGTGAACTCGTCACGGCGGGACGGGAGGAAGACGTGCGGGAGCAGGTGCGGGCGTGGAACGCTCGGGGCATTTCTTGGCGCGTCATGGGCGGCGGATCGAACCTGCTGGTGGCGGATGCGGGGTTGACGGAGGCGGTGCTGCGGGTGGTGGACGAGGCGCCGGTGTGTTCGCTAGAGTTTCAGGCGGACGGCTCCGTGCACTTGGCGGCATCGGCGGGTACCGGCCTAGATGCGGCAGCCTGTTTCGCCGTGGAAGAGGGTTTGGAGGGGCTGGAGTCGGCTTCCGGCATCCCCGGAACGGTCGGCGGCGGCGTATGCGGCAATGCGGGGGCGTTCGGCTGGCAGGTGGGGGAGACGGCGGCGGCGGTACAGGTGCTGACCCGGGAGGGAGGACTCCGGGTGGTGGCGGGGGAAGATGCGGGCTTCGGCTACCGCGTCTCTCGTTTCCAACAGAGCGGGGATGTGCTTCTCAAGGCGTGGTTTCGGGTCCGCCCGGCGGTCTCCCGGTCCGCCCTGCGCGAAAAGCGGGAGGAGATTCTGGCTCTGCGCCGGGAGAAGCATCCGGATTGGCGCGTACAACGCACGGCGGGGAGCTTTTTCAAAAATCTACCGCCGGTGGCGGCAGGCGGGCGGCGGGTGGCGGCGGGTGGGCTGTTGGAGGCCATTGGGGCCAAACGCATGCGGGAAGGGGGCGCCTATGTGTATGAGAAGCATGCGAACATCCTGATGGCGGGCGAGGGGGCGACGGCGGCCGATGTGGACCAGCTGGCCCGCCGACTGGCGGATGCGGTGGAGGGTCGCTTCCGGGTCCGGCTGGAGCGGGAGGTCAGGACTTGGCCGTAGCACCGGGTGGGGAGGCGCTTCGGCTTTCCCGACGGAACGGGTTCGGGCGGATAGGGCGTGTCGCTCAATGCACTATATTTTTAGCCATGAAAACCAGACGGGGCTTTCCTGTTTGGCGAGGCGTCGGACGCTTCGACTCAGGAGCGGATCAGGGCGAGGACTTCATCCCGCCGCGTTTCCATCTCTTCTTTGGTTTTGGCTTCTAGGTTGAGGCGGACGAGCGGCTCGGTGTTGGAGCGGCGCACGTTGAACCACCAAGTGGGATATTCGAAGGTGAGGCCGTCGAGAGTCTCGATCTGCGCGTCCCGAAATTCGGTGCGGAGTTTTTCAAACACGGCCGTGGCGTCGGCCACGGTGGAGTTGATTTCTCCGCTGGCGAAATAGCGCCGGATAGGGGCGATGAGTTCGGATAGGGGCTTGTCGGATTGGGAGACGAGGTTGGCGATATAGAGGACGGCGAGGCCGGAGGATTCGGCGAAGGAGTTTTCGCGGAAATAATAGTGCCCGGAGAGTTCACCGGCGAAGAGGGCGGAACGCTCGCGCATCTGGGCCTTGATGAAGGCATGGCCGACGCGGCTCTTGTGCGGAATGCCGCCGTTTTCCACGATGACTTCCTTGACGGCCCAGGAGGAGCGTAGGTCGTAGAAGATGTCGGCGCCGGGGTTCTTTTTGAGGAGGGTTTCGGCGATGAGGGCGGTGATCATGTCCATGGGGATGATGTTGCCTTTCTCATCGAGGAAGCCGACGCGGTCGGCATCGCCATCAAAGCAAGCGGCAAAGTCGTAGGTTCCGGCGCGGACGGTTTTTTGGGCGTCCACCAGAGTTTGGGTGTCGAGGGGGTTGGCCGCATGGTTGGGGAAGGTGCCGTCGAGCGTGTCGAACAGGGGGGTGATTTGGAGGAGGTCTTTAAAGACCTCGGCTTCATAGATGCCCATGGCGTTGGCATAGTCTACCACGATGTGGAGGGGGTTCTGTATGTCGGCGAAGGCGCGGAAGTGTTCGACATAGGCGGGGCGGATGTCGAAGGTGCTGATGCCGCCCTTGGCGGGCGGCAGGGCGGAGAAATCTTCTTCGTTCACGATGCGCTCGATGTCCAGAATGCCGGTCTCGCCGGAGAGGGGGATGGCGTTGTCTCGGCAGATCTTGAAGCCATTCCAGGCACCGGGGTTGTGCGAGGCGGTGATCATGATGGAGGCGTCGGCGCCGAGCAACATGTTGGCGTAGTAGGACATGGGGGTGGAGCAGAGGCCGAGGTCGATCACATCCGCGCCTTCCATGGTGAGGCCGTGGGCGAGGGCATCGAACAGGGGCTTGGAGTGGGTGCGCATGTCGCGTCCGATGACTACTTTTTTGCAGCCGAGGAAACTATAGATGGCGCGTCCGATTTTGAAGGCGATCTCCTCGGTGAGATCCTCGCCGTAAATGCCGCGGATGTCATATGCTTTAAAAATGCCTGCCATGATCGAGTTTCTCCTATTTCAAAAGGTGATTGCCCGCACAGTGTAGCGGGAGGCCGGGGGTGGGGGAAGCTAATTTTTCCGGGGAGACCAGGCCCGTCCGGTCTTTTTGCCTGCGGAGGCGGGGCGGAAATGAAATGTTATGATTCTGTTTGCGATGAACGGCGGGGGGTGCTAGCTTCCCCTCCATGAAGAAGGAGCGAACCTGTTGGAGCCGGAGGATGGCCCGGGCCGTTGCGGTGTGGGTGTGGCTTCCGTGTGCCGTTTGGGCCCAGCTGGATGTGGAAACGCCGTATGATCCGAATGCGGGTAGCGTGCGGGTGGGAACCACGGAGGTCCGCTCGGCCCTAGATTTTTTGAATCTGGATGCTCCTCTGCTGAACCGGGTGCCGGATGTGCGCCTGACGTTCGACACCACGGCGGGCCTGCCGACGTCTGCGGCGGATGCGGAGGGGCGGGTGCGCGGGCTGGAGTTTCGTTTGCCGGTGGATGGGGATATCTGGATGGGATATGAGGACACGGCCAACCCCTACGCACCCCGCCGGGCAACGGTTACCATCAAACACGAATTTTAAGCGGGGGGGGGCTGTTTGGATGCCGGTCTAGGGTAGGATGAACTGGAGGCCTGTGAATTGGGCATAGAGGAAGAAGGCGTAGATGGCGATCATGGCGAGGCCTTCCGAGCGGACGAAGCGGTTGCCGGTGGTGACGAAGATCTGCATGACGATCCCAACGCCGATCAGCATGGGCAGGTCGCGCTGGACGATGATGGGTTCCACGGGTAGCGGACGGATGAGGCACAACACGCCGACAACGACCAGCCCCGTGAAGATGTTGGAGGCATAGATTTCGCCGAGGGTGACGTCGCTTTGCCGGTGCAAGATGGCGCCGAGGGCGATGGCGAGCTCGGGCAGGGACGTGCCGATGGAATAGAAGGTCACGCCGATGAGCAGCTCGCTCATGCCCCAGCGTTGGGCGATGGCCGTGCCGTGGTTCACAATCCAGTCTGCGCCCCAGATGACCATGCCGATGCCAACGAGAAACAGCAGGATGTCCAAGCCCGGCCGCGCAGTGGCGACATTCACGGGCGTGTTTCGCCGCTGTTGTTTGGCGTCATCCAGGTTGTGGAGAAAATAGGGAATATAGACGGCCACCAGCAGGGCGCCGTCCAGCCGATTGATTCGGCCGTCGAGGCTGACCAGTAGCAGGACAGTGGAGGAGAGGATCATCCACGAGGCTTCGTGTAGTCGGATGGAGCGGCCGACGGCAATGGGCCGCCAGAGGGCACAGAAGCCGGCCACAAAAGTGAGGGTGACGAAATTGGAGCCGACGATGTTGCCGACGGCGGCGGAGGGTTGCCCCCGCAGGGAGGCGAACAGCGAGACGCTGAATTCGGGCAGGGAGGTGATGATGGCGACCAGCAGGATGGTCAGGAGCAGGGGGGAAACGCGTAGCCAGCCGGCGAGCCTAGGGATCCGCCGCACCACGATTTCCGTGCCCGCCCATAGCAGGGCGATGCCGACGCCAAAATACAGGATGGAAAGCATCATGGTCGAGTTCCTTCAGGCGAATCCACGGGGCCATGCCCGCGGCTCCGGGGTTAATCGGGGATAAACAGCTTCTGGCCGACAAAAATATTGTCCGCATTCTTCAACTTGTTTTCCGTCATGATGACGGACATTTTCACGCCGTAGGCGGCGGCGATTTTGGAGAGAGATTCGCCGGACTGCACCACATGCTCATATCCACTTTGCGAGCTGCTCCGGGCGGCGGGTCGGGGCGGCGTCGGGGTGCTGCTTTTAACCAAGGTGGTGACCTTTCGGGTGATATCGTCGTAAATATCCTTTTTGTCCTTTGCACGTGCGGCGTCCACCGAACGGATCTGCTGCTGGAGAGAGTCGAGCTGCGCTTGCATGGACTGGACCTGCGCGGTGGTGGCAAGGGAGGGCTGAGCGGACTGCGCGGCCAGGACATTGCGCTGCACATGGCCGAGTTCGGCTTCGGAGGCGTTGAGGCGGTCGTTCAGGCGGCGCATTTCCTCCCGGAGATAGACCACCTCCGCCTGGGAGGCGGCGGGCGGGCCCGAAGGCTCCTGCGTGGTGATGCAACCGGTGGTGAACAACGCGAAGGCGACGGCTACGGAACAGACGGAGGTGTAGGACAAAATGGTTTTCATGGCGGCATCCTACGTTTTTGACATGGAGGAGGCAAGGCGGGAAAATGCGAGCTGGGGATTGCGTTGGGGCAGATCGT
>JAISGX010000124.1 GCA_031262805.1 Verrucomicrobiota bacterium
GGTGGAGGGAATCCAAAACGCGCCGCCCTGCGGTTGCGTGCTCTCATAATAGGCGGCTTCCTGGTTTCCCGCCCGTTGCGGAACAAACCCCACCGGAGGAATATCCGTCCGGGCCCCAACCGGCGGCACAATCACATCGCCCAAGGCATATTGCGCCACCTGTGCTTCCACCGGCTGGCCGAAGGAAACCGCTTCCAACCGCAAGCCGGAAGAGGAGGTCTGCACCACCGTGGATGTATTCCCATTTTCATCCATCCACAAGTTGGTGGCGCTACTGCCACCGAAAAAGGGCGCACCGACCCCTTGGTCATAGTAGTTGGAATAGACGCCGCCCGGCACATCCACACTCCAGATGTTTTGATATTCCGCGGTCAGTTGCGGCGTCTGTGCCGCCCAACCCGTGCCGCCGCCTCCAACGGCCAAGATTCCACCGAACAAACTTCGGCACACAACTGATTTCCAGCCATTCCTCTTCATGGGCGACTCCTTCCCGAGTATCCTGCCCGCTGCATCCTCACACCGTCTCGCCTACTGGATCCGCATGATGTAGCACAGTGCGTAATAGGGCGGGCGGTTTTCATGCGCCTGCCCCCCACCGGCGCTACCGGTGGTTCCGCTTGTCGATGAATACCACATGTCGTCGTATGCGCCATGCCCCCACCAACTGGTCTTCTGTCCTTGCGTATAGCCATGGGTGTGGGAAGGAATCTGATCGAGCGTCAGGGTCACGCTCTCCGCTCCGCCGGTGGCATTCGGGCTGTAGGCCCCCCCAGCGCCAATCACGAAGCGGTTTCTCAAATCTGGCGTTCCCTGGCTACCGTCGCACAAGGCCCATCCGCCGGGAATGGCGGAAGCGCTGCCGCTCCATAAAATGATTCCGCCGATGGGAAGGATGCCATGGCCATCGGTGGCATGGACGGTTTTGGCGCTCAACGTGCTGCTGGTCATGTCCACATTTCCGCCGATGGTGGCATTTCCACCCACACTCAAGGTCGCCGCCTGCACCTCCCCGGACACCGTTGCCGCACCGTTGGTGACAAACAGGCTGCCACCCACCGTCAGATTGCCGCCGGAGGAAAAGGCATTCGGCGCCTTGTGGGCATAATTGGCCTGCATGGCATAGGGGGCGCTCACCAGCTGCTGGCGGGGGGCAATGGCATCGCCGTGGTCCACCACCGTCAACTCCAGAAACCGCGTCTGCTGTTGAAAGGCATCCGCCAGAGACGTCACGGCGGCCGATTCCAGTGGGGAGCCACCATCCGACAAAACGATGTTGAACACTCCTTCCGTCGTGCAACTCACGGGAAATTGACGGCCCCAAATCAACGTACCGCCGGTCAGGCTGTCGTAAATACGGAACTGCACTGTCTGCACCCCCTTCAACGGCCCACTGGTCGGATCCACCAGTTTGCCTTGATAGTTGATGGTGGCCGGCACCTCATACTGGGCGGAAGCGGAAAGAACCAGTCCCACCAGCAGCCAACCCACGAGTCCCATTGCCCATGTCGAATTCCATTTCAATGCTTTCATCTGTTCTTCCTTTTCCAACCACTCTTACTTTTTTACATTCTTTCCGGCAGGTCGGCCTAGGGCGTCGGCGGCTGCGGCGCCGCTGGCGCCGGAGAAACAGCCAATTCGCCAATCTGCGCCACCCGCTGTAGCTTGAAAACACCCTGCACCTGAATGCGTTCATTCCGGAGGCCATCCAAGGTTTCCCGGTAGGTTCCGCACGCATCATTCATTCCATAAAATGGAGATCCCAATTCATCCGCCGCAGGGTCGAAAAAATCCAGAGCGATCGAGCGTTCGACGGTGCGCGACTCGACAGCACCGGCAAACGGCTTGAACGCGTCGTCCTTGTTGTCGAACATTGGATGGTAGCGGTGCAGAAAAGGATTGGTCGGATCATCAAACGCCAGCACCAAGCGGCCGGTGAGCTGGTTCGTCAAACCCGTTCCGGTGGTGTTGTTCAGCAACAGGGGGCGCATCAAGGGAAAAACGGCGGAACTCAACCGCTTCACATCCGGGGAATCCGGCGGAAGCAGGGTTTCATCCGCATACAACCGGTACTGGCCGTTGGTTTCCGGCCCCTCCCACGCCAGATAAACCCGCTGGAGAAGCTGCACCGCCCCGTTGGTGCCCACATGTAGCAGCATCCGAAAAGTGCCTGGCGTGCGCACGGGCAACGGATTGGTGGCCGCATAGGAAGGGCAGGAAATCGATGTGATGTTGACCTCCCCCACCCACAGGCCCTCATTCGGGTGATGGAATTCTAGGGCTTCCGAAAGCGGCCCGCCCTCCCCACCCGGCAGATTCGGCCGATGGATCTCACCGCGTTCGGCAATCACCGGAACCTGAATATGCAGGGTATCCTCGGCATCCTGGATGTTCAAAATGCTCTGATAGGCAGCGCCATTGGCTCCCTGAATGTCATACGCCGCAAACAAGAGGCGCTGGACGCCCCATTGCAGATGCCACGTCTCCCCCGGCTCCAGCGTCCGCGTCAAGCCGAGCACCGGATGAAAATCCATCCAGACCAACTGGCTTTCCTCGTTCGTGCCCGCCGCCATATACGCCAATGGAACAGGGCCCGCCAGCTCCGGCGCGCCTTCCGGTGGATTTTCGGAATCCTGCTGGGTGATCCGGATGGTCCGGGAGCGGGTGGAGGACAGGTTTTGAATGGACATGCCCAGTTCCCGCAGATTCAAGCCGAAATCTAGGCCGCCCGACCAATCCGTCGAGACGGCCACCGGTGCCTCATAATCCAAAGCGCCAGTCACCTTCACCCAATAGGCCTTCCCCTTTTCCACTTTTTCGCGGTGGGGCGCCACAATCGGCATCCCCCGCCCGTCCGCAGCCACCCGGTAGACTTCATTATCATAGGCCCGCGAAAGATCCACTTTCTCGGTCGCTTCAAACCAATCCGCAAAGGGAGGCGAAACGCGGCCGACCGGAAA
>JAISGX010000128.1 GCA_031262805.1 Verrucomicrobiota bacterium
GAATGCCTCGCGATATCTCTTCGTCTGCTCCTCATGCAAAGGGATAAGCAATTCCAGGACAAGACAAGATTTTCCATGCGTTGGAAAAAAAATTCCGGAATTTTCCACTCATTGGAAAAAAAGTTTCCACACCATGGAAAAACCCCGCCTTTCAGCGGGGTTTTGCTTCATGGGAGGGGATTATTCATCCACCACGAAGGAATCCTTGCCGGCGCCGCATATCGGGCACACCCAGGTGTCCGGGATGTCTTCAAAGGCGGTTCCGGGCTCGATGCCGCCGTCGGGATCGCCGATGGCCGGGTCATACACATGTCCACACACGGTGCATTTGTATTTCATGCTGTCTTCTCCTTTTGGGTTATACCACGGTTTTTCTGTTCTTTTGGGCGCGTAGTTTCATCACGAGAGTTTTGATCTCCTGGGATCGGGTCTTGTCGCAAACCAGTGTCACCCCTTCGGCTTGAACCACCACCAAATCCTTCACGCCGACCAGGGCGGTCAGCCGACTTTCGCTCACCACGATATTGCTCGCGCTGTCGAGGAGCTCCACATCGCCCAAGACGGCATTGCCGGCCTCATCCTGTGGTAGGTGGGATTCTAGGGCCGGCCAGGAGCCCACATCATCCCAAGCAAAGATTCCTTTGCAGACGATGATGTTGCGGGCTTTTTCCATCACGGCGTAATCAATGGAAATTTTTTCCAAGGCAGGGAAGTCCCGTTCCAAGGCAGCCTGGAAGTCCTCCGGTGTGGAGCAGGCGGACCAAGCATCCATCCGTTCGGCCAGTACCGGGCGGAATTCGGCAAATGCTTTCCGGATTTGCCGGATGGACCAGATGAACATGCCAGAGTTCCACGCATAACGGCCGGTGGCCAGATAGCCTTCAGCCGTCTTCCGGTCCGGTTTTTCCACAAACCGAACCGCGTGAAAAAAATCAATCCCGTCCACCTGCTTCCAGCGATCGCCGGATTCGATATAGCCATAGGCGCTGCTGGGTTCAGAGGGTTGAATGCCGATGGTCATGAGAATGTCGTGGCTGGCGCACATGTCCAGCCCGGTGGCGATGGTCTTGTGGAAATCAGGCAGGTCGCCGATGAGATGGTCGGCGGTCAGTACCGCGCATACGGCTTCTGGATCCCGGTGTTGAATCCAAGCTCCTCCGGCGGCGATGGCGGCGGCGGTGTCCCGGGCGATGGGTTCTCCCAGCAGGCCGACCGGACTGTCCGGGCCAAGCAGTTCCCGGATGGCATCCACGAGGGAGGCGTTGGTGACGATCAAAATATGCTCCGGCGGCACAATGCCTGCCAGGCGCTCTACCGCCTGGACGATCAAGGGTTTTCCACCGGCCAGCGCCAGCAACTGCTTGGGCCTTTTTTCCGTGCTGAGCGGCCAAAAGCGCTCCCCTTTTCCGCCGGCCATGATGATGGCATAGGCATGTTCCATTCCACCGTTCCTTTCAGTATTCATTGGCTTCGGGAAGGGGCCGCATGCGGCTAGAAGCGAACTGGCTGCATCCATTCGGGCAGCTCACCCTCTTCCATTCCTTCAATCTGGGCGGCGGCAGGCAAGTTCTTTTGCGCCGCACGCTGGCGCCGCTCTTCCGCCCGGCGGGCGGCGGCCTCCGCTTTTTCCTTTGCCCTAGCTTCGGCGGCGGCTTTCTTTTGGGCCTTCAAAGCTTCTTTTTCCAATGCCGCCGCCTGCCGTTTCGCCATCCATTCGGCTTTTTGTGCGGTGGCCTGTTGCGGCGCCTCATCCGTTCCGGTTGCTCCTATCTCAACGGTTCCCGCGGTTACGGCCGCAGGCAAGGCAACGGAGGAAGTGGCGGCTTGGCTTTCCAAAACATCCACTTCCTGCTGCAGGCGGCGTAGTTCCTCTTCGGCCTCCGCCTGGGCAGCCAACCCGGCTTCGAGACGAGCGGCGGTTTCTTCGGCGGCAGCCCGTTCATGGGCGGAGACAGCGGCGGCCATCTGCAACGCTTCCTGTTGGGCTGCCTGTTCGCGCAACAAAGCGGCTTCGATTTCAGCGGCGCGGGCTTGTTTCTGCACGTGGGCGTCTTCTTGGGCACGTAGCCATGCGGCCTGACGTTGGGCTTCGGCGAGCTGGGCGGCGGCTTCCGCCGCTTTCCGGCGTGCCTGCAATTCGGCGATTTTTTGGTTGGTTTCCGCCTGCTGGCCGAGCATGGACTGCATTTGAGCCTGAACGACTTCCACTTCCTGCATGGCGGCCAAGGCTCGCGCTTCCTCCTCAGCCACCTGTTGTGCGCTCATTTCCATTTCTCGGCGGGCGGCCGCTTCCAACAGCGCCAACTCCCGCTGGGCTTCTTCCTCGGCGGTTTTGCGTGCGGCGGCTTCCTCTTTGGCCAAAGCTTTCTCCGCCTTTTTGGCCGCGGCTTCCGCCGCACGGGCGTCTGCTAGGGCCTGTTTTTCTGCTTGGGCGATGCGGCGGGCTTCGCGTTTTGCTTCCTTCCGGCGTGCGGCTTCTTCTTTTGCCGCTTGGCGAGCGGCAACCTTCTGCTGTTTGGCAAGTTCCGCCTGCTGCTGCTTGGTCAATTCCAATTCCACCTTGGTGGGGGCCACGCTGACCATCGGGCGGATGGCAACAGGAACATCAGACAGTGGGGCCACATGCAGACTGGCCGAAGCGGGGGGGGGCGGAATCAAGGGCTCCTCCTCGAAAGCATAGATCGACCATGTTTCATCTTCGACCCTTTCCACGCTCCCCATGCCTTCCCCCTCTGCCGATGCCACCGGCATTTCGTCTTGCATCTCGGCGTGGAGCCATTCCGCAGGTTGGGAAAGACCGGATTCTTCCGCCGCGGCAACTTCCACTTCCAGGATATCCGCCGGCAGGGCGTCCCCACCCTGTTCTCCGCTTGCATCGGACATGGGCGGTGAAATCAGCACATCCTCCCATTCCATCGTTTCCAGATTTTCGGGCACAGGCCATGTTTCCAGCGCCGAACTCCGCTCTGCTTCAGGCACACCGCCTTCTTCAAAAGAAACCGTCTCCACACCATCCTGAAGACTTGCTTCCGCAACGGTCCACTCCACGTTCCCGTCAGGAGAAGGCACGGCGATTTCCATGACCTCCGCTTCCACACTGGCGCCACCGGATGGAGGAACATCGATTTCCGCTTCCGGCAAGGTGGTCTCACCAGCGGGGATGTCGTCGCCCGCCCATTCGGCCAAGGCCAGCATCCAGTCGTCTGGAATGACGCCTTCTTCGTTTTGATTCTGCAACACGGGGATTTCGGCTTCATCCGTTTCCGGAAACGCTTCGACAGGGAGCACTTCCACGGGGACCGATGGTTCTGCCTCGACCCATTGGGCGGATGATTCTTCTTTCCCCACACGTGCGGATTCATCCAAGACGGCTTGCTTTTGCAACAGCGCGAGAACCGATTCGATCATCACTTCTTCCGCCGTTTTATTCTGGCTACGTAGCTGGCCCTGCAGGGCATCGGCCACGATGGATTCGGCCATCCGCTGGCCGCCGTCGGTTTGGGCTTCAATCAATTGAGCCACACTCATGCCGTTGGCTTGGGCCATTTGGATGAGGACATTTTGGGCCTGCACGAGCATACCTTGCACGGCACTGTCGGAGAGGCCAGCCTGCTGTGTTAGGTCCGATTCTTCAGGATGGAGCATATCAATCCAATGTTCCTGCATGTTGGCGGCAGTCTGGATGGCATAGCAGGAGTCGATGATCAGGTAATACCGCCGGGAAATCTGGTCCACGGTACCGCCGAAGGAATACGTTCCGCCGACATCCAAATTTTGAAATTGGGGGGCCAAGTCGCTAGGGATCCAGGCTTGACCGGCGGCTTTCAACTGCATGGGATAATAGTTCCGCCGGTCCAGACGCTGGGCACGGCCATCGGGCAATGAAACGATTTCGTCTGTGAACAGAATGGACCGGGCCCAGGCGGATTGGGGGCTTTTGACCAAGGATTCGGCATCCACCCGGCTATAGGAAGACGGTTCCACCGCACCCCATGCGGAACCAGCCCAGATTCCCACGGCCAAGGTTATGCGTGAGATGGTAAGGATTTGATTATGCTTCATTCTGCCACCTTTTCAATTTGCCCATTTTCTATATATGGGCCGGAGCTTCAAAGCAAGCCTGGACTTACCGTTGTTCGGGATCGGCAGGCGGGGTTTCCCCGGTTTTCCGGGGCTTACGGAGGCTGTTCCAATGGGCGATACGTTTGCGGATGACTTCTTCGTAGCCTTCGGCGCTAGGCTCGTAATACACCTTGCTGGTGGGCACATACTCCTGATCCACAAAATGGCCGTCGAAATCATGGACATATTGATAGCCTTGAT
The DNA here is from genome assembly GCA_031262805.1 of Verrucomicrobiota bacterium. GTDB lineage: Bacteria > Verrucomicrobiota > Kiritimatiellia > CAIQIC01 > Lenti-01 > JAISGX01. The sequence continues at coordinate 4,324 of JAISGX010000128.1, forward strand.
GGCCAAATTCCCTAGCGGCTCGTTTGGAACCAGTGCTACGCAAATGTCGGGGAACGGGCAACGTCCGCCCTTCACGGACATCCGCGGCGGCGGCTTCGAGCCCCCGGTAGGCGGCATTGCTCTTGGGGGCGGTGGCGAGGTAGGTGGTGGCCTGGGCCAAGGCGATGCGGGCTTCCGGCATACCGACAAAATCCACGGCGTGCAGAGCGGCCACGGCCACACTCAGTCCGCGGGGGTCCGCATTGCCGATGTCTTCGCTGGCGAGGATGACCAGCCGCCGGGCCACAAACCGCGGGTCCTCGCCGGCATAGAGCATCTTGGCGAGCCAATAGAGGGCGGCATTCGGATCGGAGCCGCGAACGCTTTTGATGAAAGCGGAAATGGTGTCGTAGTGGCCGTCTTCGTCGTGGTCGTAGAGCACGGCTTTTTTCTGGATGCTTTCCTCCGTCACCCGGCGGGTGATATGAATGCCCCCGTCCTCCCCTGCTGGCGTGGTTAGGGCGGCGATTTCTAGGGCATTGAGCGCCCGGCGGCCATCGCCTTCGCAAACGGCGGCCAAATGCACGACGGCGTCGGCATCCATCCGAATGTTCCGGCCGCCGAGCCCTTGCGAGCTGGCTAGGGCGCGTTGCAACAGTTTGGCCACGGCGTCGGTGTTCAACGGCTCGAGCTGGAAAATCTGACTACGCGAAGTGAGCGGATTATTGATGAAGAAAAACGGGTTGTGCGTAGTGGCGCCGATGAGGGTGACGGCCCCTTCCTCCACATACGGCAGGAGCACATCCTGCTGGGCCTTGTTGAATCGGTGGATTTCATCAATGAACAGAATGGTCTCGCGGCCGGAGACGACGCGGCGCTGTTTGGCGGCTTCCAGGGATTGGCGAAGGCCGGCCACGTTGGACAAAACACCGCTGGAGCGGTCGAAGGCCCGTTTAGTGGTCAGCGCAATGACTTCCGCCAGGGATGTTTTGCCGCAACCGGGCGGGCCGTAGAGGATGATGCTGGAGAGGCGGTCGGCTTCAATGGCGCGACGCAGTAGCTTGCCCTCGCCCAGGATATGGTCCTGGCCCACGATGTCCTCTAGGGTCCGGGGGCGCATGCGGGCGGCGAGCGGGCGTTTTTCCTGCCCGCGTTCGATGCTCTCGGGGTTGGCCGATTCTTCAAACAAACTGCTCATGACGTGTTTCCAGCCTACGGGATTCCCTTGGCGCTTTCCAATGCTTTCTTTCCTTTTCGGGCATATGGGGCGGTGGTTTCATTTTCCACGGTGTGGAAAAATAAGTTCCATGGAGTGGAAAATCTCCGGGGGAAATCCGCGTGTCTCTAGTAGGCGATCCATGCAGAGGCCTTTCTCGCCAAGGCGCCGCGCATGCCGAGGGCTTCCAGACTTCGAATGCGCAAACCGTTCCGCCGGGCGTCTTGGATTCGCTTGACGGCCACGGGGCCCAGGCCCGGGATTCGCAGCAACGCCTCCCTTCCGGCATGGTTGAGGTGAATGGGAAAGTGTTCGGGATGGGCGTGCGCCCAAGCTTCCTTGGGGTCCATGCCGAGGGGCAGGTTTCCGGCGGCATCAAAGCCGATTTCGGCAGCGCTGAAGCCGTATTTCCGGAGTAGGAAATCCGTTTGGTACAGCCGGTGTTCCCGCATAAGCAGATCCGCATTGGAGGCGGCGCTGGTTTCTCCGGGCAGGGAGGGATCGCCAAGGCCCCGCTGGTAGGCGCTGAAGTATAGGCGGTGGAGCCCCAGGCGCTCATACATGCCGCCCATGTAGCGGACAACTTCGCGGTCGGTTTCGTCTGAGGCGCCGACAACGAATTGGGAGCTGGTTTTAACGCGGGCGCGGGGCATGCCTTTGGCGGTTAGGATGGCGATGCGCTTCAGAGGGGCGATGACGGACTGAAGGTAGTCCTTGCGGGCGGTGAGCTTGGCGAAATGGGAGGCGCCGGCGGTTTCAATGTTCAAGGAGACATGCGAGGCCAGCGCCACGGCACGGTCGATGGCGGCATCCGAGGCGCCCGGAATGATCTTGAGGTGCAAGATGCCGCGAAAGCGTTCCCGAAAGCGGAGCCGCTCGGCGGTGGCAATCAAACGAGACATGGCGGCATCCGGATTGCCGCATACGCCGCTGGTGAGAAAAATGCCGATGACCCGTCCGTCGCGCCAATACGGCATGAAGGCACGGATGATCTCCTCGGGCGAAAGGGAGCAACGACGGGTGCGGTCGAATCCTGCGCGGAGCGGACAGTATTTGCAATCGTTGGAACAGGTGTTGGAGACCAGGGTCTTGAACATGAGGCTAGTTCCCCCACTCTGCAAGGTGACGGGATACAGCCAGTGGTCGTCCAGTCCCCGGCGGCGGCGGTCATCCTTTTGGGAGCCGCATGCGCACGACAGGTCGTATTGCGCATCCGACGACAAAATACTGAGCTTTTCCTCCAAATCCGGCGCTGTTTGAATCCCTAGCATGCATGGAGCATAACTGAACGATCGTTCCTATACAAGGGAAAAGAACTGTGTGCCATGTGTTTGCCGGTTTTTCTCCGGCCTCTGACCTTCATCCCACATGGTTGACATTTTGGGACAGGGCTCCTACCCTATTCATACGTAACCGGAAAGGTAACTGCTTATGCAACTGACCGTCAAAGATGCGGCCCACTCTTTGAATGTAGCCGAAAAAACCGTGTATCGCTGGATCCAGTCGGGGGGGCTTCCCGCCTACCGCGTGGCGGGGCAATACCGCATCAACCGGGCCATGCTGTTCGATTGGGCGACTTCCAAACGGATCAATTTTTCTGCAGATTCCGCGGTGGCGGAAAGCGAACCGAATGTCCTGCCCCTTTTATCCGATGCGCTACAGGAGGGCGGCATTCACTACCGCGTGGGCGGAAAGACAAAGGCGGAGGCATTGAAAGCGGCGGTGGAGCTGCTCAAGTTGCCGGACCACGTGAACCGCGAGTTCCTCCACCAGGCATTGATGACGCGTGAGCAACTACAATCCACGGGCATCGGCGATGGTGTGGCGCTTCCGCATGTGCGCAACCCGGCTGTGTTTGAACTGCTACTGCCGCAGGTTTGCCTGTGCTTTCTGGAGGCGTCGATTCCCTTTGATGCCCTAGACGGCAAACCGGTCCATGTGATGTTCCTTCCCCTGGCGCCGAATGTGCGGAGCCATCTGCACCTGCTCTCCCGCATTTCATTCGCGTTGCGCCAACCGTCCTTCAAGGCATTGGTGGAGGCCGAAGCGGGGCGGGAGCGGATTCTGAAAGCCCTGCGCCAACTGGAGAGTCCGGCCGACTGATTCACCAAAGCCGTGCGCGGCGGCACACGGAGGCCAGTTCCTCCACCACATCGCCCGCCCGCATGGCGTGGGGTGTATGCCGGAGGGCGGCTTGATCCCCAGCGCATCCATGTAGCCATACGGATAAGGCGGCGGCTTCCATGGGCTCCATCCCCTGCCCCAGCCAGCCGGTCAGCAACCCGGCCAGCACATCCCCGCTTCCGCCGGTGGCCATTCCGGGGTTTCCATTCAGGTTCAGCCACGACCGGCAACCGGCTTTGGCAATGAGGGTTCCGGCGCCCTTGAGCACCACGACGGCCCGGGTTTCTTCCGTAGCCCTTTTGGCGGCGTCCAAACGGTCCTGCTGCACGGCGGCGGCCGATGTTCCCAGCAGGGATCCCAGTTCTCCGGGATGGGGCGTCAGCACAACCTGCCGGGAACACCGCCGGATGGGGGCCAAATTGTTTTCCATCAGGCGGAGGGCATCGGCATCTAGCACTAGGGGGCATGGGGTTTCCTGCAAAAACCGGGCGACAAGCCTCCGTGCCTCCGGCGAGCGGCCCAACCCAGGACCAATCAGGATGGCCTGGTATCCGGCGAGGGACACCGATGCATCCCACCCCCCCGCCTGCACCATGATGGCTTCGGGACAGCGGGTTCGAATGGCGGCGGCGGCCTCCGGGCTGGTCCACACATGGATCCGGCCGGCCCCAGAGCGGGCAGCGGCTTCGGTTGCTAGGACCATGGCGCCGGCATATTCCGCAGAACCCCCCACCAGCAGAAGGCTTCCGAAGGTTCCTTTGTGCGTGTCTCGTTTGCGCCGCCGGACCCAGGTCCGGATCTCGCGTTCCGTCACCAGCTCCAAGTGGGGCGGATCGGGGGTGAACGCCCATTCCGACCTCTCGTTCAGATGGTCAAAGGGGTGCACCCATACCGTGCCCACAGCCTCGACAGCGTTCGGCTTTGCCATGCCGGTTTTGGGGTAGCCCATGGTTAGGGTGTAATCCGCCCATACGGTTCCGGGAGAACTTTCTCCCGTGGCGGCATTCCATCCGGTTGGCACATCCACAGCAACCACGATGCTTCGGCACCGATGGGTCTGCATATAGGCGGCGGCGTACGCAAGAGTTCCCCGGAGTGGGCCGGAGGCTCCGGTTCCCAGCAAGGCATCCACCAGGATGCCGGGGACCTCTTCATCACTCGATGGCAGCGAGCGCCACTCCTCCTCCGTTGTCAGGAAACGGCAGTCCACTTGGTTTTCGCGGCGAAGGAGATCCCAGAAGAGCCGGGCGGAGCCTCTGATTTTTTCTTCAGGAAGCGGTAGCCAGACATCCACGGGAATGCGCTGGCGTGCCAGCCAAGCGGCCGCGGCAAAGGCGTCGCCGCCATTGTTGCCGGCTCCAGCCAGAAATCGAATCCGCGGCGTGGTGGCGGACGCGAAGGGCAAGAGGGAACGCAAGCGAGTAGCCAAGGCCTGCCCGGCCTGTTGCATCAGGGCGGGCCCCATTTCGGGGTGCCGGGAAAGGAGTTGTGCTTCCGCCTGGCGGATGCCCTCCACCGACACGAAGTTCATGGGGCGAGGAGTTCCTTCATTTCCCGGACGGCTTGCACCATGCCCACCAAGACGGCACGGGCCACAATGCTGTGGCCGATATTGAGCGTGTCCAGCCAAGGAACGGCATTGAGAAACGCGGGGAGGTTTTCGTAGTTCAATCCATGACCGGCATTGATCTGCAATCCCGCCCGGCGTCCGAAGGCGGCGGCGGAGGCAATGCGGGCGAGTTCTTCCTCCCGGGCCGCCCCGATGAGATCACTGTATTTTCCCGTGTGCAGTTCCACAATGGGGACGCCAAGCTGCACGGCGGCTTCCAGCTGAGTGTCGGAGGGTTCAATGAATAAACTCACGCGGATGCCTTCTTGCATCAGGCGGGCAATGGTGGGTTGCAGCGCCGTCCGCTGCCCGGCGGCATCCAAGCCGCCTTCGGTAGTGATTTCCCGACGGCGTTCTGGAACCAGGCAGACTTCATCCGGCCGGGCCTTCAGGGCGATCTCCACGATCTCCGACGCGTTGGCCATTTCCAGATTAAGGGGAATATGGACGGATTCTTTCAGGGCAAAGAGGTCGGCATCCTGGATATGGCGGCGGTCTTCCCGCAGGTGGATGGTCAACCCGTCCGCCCCACCCTGCTCGCAGAGGGCGGCGGCTTCCACCGGAGAAGGATAGACGGTTCCGCGCGCCTGGCGGAGGGTGGCGACATGATCAATATTGACGCCGAGCTTGCACACGCCGTTGGCCTATGGGTTGGAGGTCCATGTGGCGGATTCCGCTTTGAAAAATAAGGCCAGCAGGGTCAATAGGACAAAGGCCGCAGCGGCAACGCCGACGGTTTGCAGGGTTTCCCGGATGACTTGACTCATGGCGGCCTCCTACAGGATGGTTTTGGCGTCTTCGTCCACGCCGTCGAAGAAATGGATTTTTTCCACATTGAAGACCACTTCCACCGGATCGCCGATTTGCTTGCGGCAGGCGGCGTCCACACGGGCGGTGAAACTGGCGCCGCCGGTGGAGGCATACAGATAGACTTCCGCGCCCATCATTTCGATGACGTCCACTTTGGCCTGGACGACATGGGCGGGATCGGCATCCGGGCGGGAGCCGCGGTCGTCGATGTTTTCCGGGCGGATTCCCATGAGGATTTCCCGACCTTCCAGCCGAGCGGTTTTTTCCGCCATGTGCGGCGGGATCGGCATACGGAAGCCGACAGCTTCAAACACCCAGCCCTTGGCCGCACGAACGATCCGGCCCGGGAAGAAGTTCATCGGCGGGCTACCGATGAAGCCAGCCACAAACTGATTGGCCGGATGATTATAAATGTTCAACGGCGTATCAACCTGTTGGATCCAACCCTTGTTCATGACAACAATACGGTCGCCCATGGTCATGGCTTCAATCTGGTCGTGCGTCACATAAATCATGGTGCTCTTCAGGCTGGTATGGAGCTTACTGATTTCCGCACGCATCTGCACGCGCATCTTGGCATCCAGATTCGAAAGCGGCTCGTCGAACAGGAAGGCTTTGGGCTTGCGGACGATGGCGCGGCCCACGGCCACGCGCTGCCGCTGCCCGCCGGAGAGGGCCTTTGGTTTTCGGTCCAGATATTCGGTGATGCCCAGAATGTCGGAGGCTTCCATCACCCGCTGGTGAATCTCCGCCTTGGGATATTTCCGCAACTTCAAGCCGAACGCCATGTTGTTGTAGACGCTCATGTGCGGATAGAGGGCGTAGTTCTGAAAGACCATGGCGATGTCGCGGTCCTTGGGCGGAATATCGTTGACCTTTTTGCCGTCGATATAGATGGAGCCTTTGGAGATATCCTCCAGCCCGGCGATCATGCGAAGCGTGGTGGATTTTCCACAACCGGAGGGACCCACCAGAACCACGAATTCCTGGTCCTGGATTTCCAGGTTGGCGTCATATACCGCCGTTACATCGCCGGGATATACCTTGTACACATTTTCTAAAACAACTTTTGCCATGACCGTCTCCTTCCGCGGGAAGCCCCTCGGGGCACCAGATTGCGGAAAGCCTATCATTTCGGTTCCCCGGCTGTCAAAGCGGAAACATGCGGACAGGCGCGGGATTCAGGAGGGTAAAACGATTCAACCGACCTTCCCCGCGTCCGCACCCCTTCAGGCACCCTCATTCGTCGTCAACAAATCGAAACACGGTTTCGCCGGGCTTGGCATAGCCCAATTCCTCCCGGGCGATTTTCTCGATGAAACGGGGATCTTCCTGCAGCTTTTCCTGCTTTGCTTTGAGGAGGCGTAGATATTCAGCGGTGCGCTGCACATCCTGCGCTTTGGCGTCCAACTCCGCACGCAACTTCCGCTGGCGTTCCACCAAAGGCATGAACAGGCGCAGGACAATCAGGAAGGCCAACAGCACACAGGCAATCAGACACAGCCGCTGAATGAACTTCCACACATTCATAAGGGCCTCATCCTAGCCCATGCGGGAGCGGCGCGCAAGCGGCCATGTTGCCGGAGCGGCCTCACGAACAAGCAATGGCCTGCTGCAGGCAACGTTCCACCATCTCTCGGGGAGGAAGCGGAATCAGGCCCGTCTGGACCAGAAGCTCCAAGGCTTTGTGTGCATCGGCAATGTCCCGGCGGGTGACGGCTTCCACCTCCTCCAACGGGAGGATCCGCCGGGCGACGCCTTCTTCCAATGCCCGGCGGGCCACGGCCACGGCGGTTTCCACGAACACCTCCGAGTCGGTCATCAACGGCATGATCCGCTCCGGGGAAAGCCCCTGCTTTTCCGCAAAAGCGGCGATGGTCCGGGCGGCGGCAACGGCCATAGCATCCGTGATTTTTCGTGCGCGGACCAGCAGGGCGCCTTTCAAAATGCCGGGAAAGCCGAGGGAATTGTTGACCTGATTGGGAAAATCCCCACGGCCGGTGGCGACGATCAAGGCTCCTGCGGCTTTGGCGGCGGCGGGATAAATTTCCGGCACGGGATTGGCGCAGGCAAATACAATGGCGTTGGGCGCCATGCGGCGGACCTCATCGGGGTGAATCACGTCGGGACCGGAGCGGGAGAGAGAGATGAGCACATCCGCCCCTTCAAGTGCTTCTGCCAGACTGTCCAACCGCTGCGGATTGGTGGTGCGGCAGAGTTCCCATTTCCGGTAAAATCGAGGATCGGCTTCAATGTCGGAACGCCCGGCATGGAGTCCGCCTTTGGAATCGAACATCGCCACTCGTTCGGGGTCCGCCCCCGATTGGAGAATCAGCCGGGCAATGGTGGTGTTGGAGGCTCCCGCCCCGTTGAAGATGATGCGGCAGGCAGCGAGGTCCTTGCCGACCACTTTCAAGGCATTGAGCAGGCCGGCTAACGTCACACATCCGGTGCCCTGTGCATCGTCGTGCCACACGGGGATGTCGCATGAATCGCGCAGGTCATCCAGCACGCGGTAGCAATTGGGCTGGCTGATGTCTTCGAGATTAACGGCGCCGAACGACGGGGCAAGCCGCCGGACAAAATCCACCATGATGCCGGGATCATTCCGCCCTCCTGCATCCCGGCTGTCCATGCAGATGGGAACGGCATCCACGCCGCCGAGGATCTTCATCAGAAAGGCCTTTCCCTCCATGACGCCGAGGCCGCCGGGCGGAGAGACATCGCCATCCCCCAGCACTCGGGTGGAGTCGCTGAGTACGGCCACCACATTGCCCCGCCAGGACAAGTCAAACGAGGCATCCGCTTGGTCGCGGATGGCGGTGGACACGGAGGACACGCCGGGCGTATACCAAGCGTTGAGCCATGCATAGCCGGGAAGCGAAGCCCGGGGCAGGACCTGGATTTTGCCACCATAAAACCGGTGGGCTTCCAGCGCAAGGGCCTTGAAGAATGCCGTCTGCGCCTTGGCAACCCGTTCGCCATCCCACTCCGCTGGAAACTGCTTTGCCACGTTGTCCAATTGAATATCCATCGTCATCCTCCTGTTGCCCCCCTTCCTCTTTTTGGAAAATCCTCTTTCCTTGCGCCAGCAAAGAACCGGTTTTGTCTCCAAAACCGGTTCCGGGCGATCAGGCTGGCGGGACGTTAGAACGAGAAAATCAAGCGTCCGGCGGCATAGTAATCGCTACGCTCTTCCGTAGAGGACCCCACATATGCGGCCAAGGTGAACATGTCGTTGAGCCGGAAGGCAAAACCGCCATGGCCCCGCACCACATAATCATCATCGGGATCCACGGGGTCGTCGCGGAGCTGGATTTCACCCAGCAGACTGGCGCGCTCATCCAGATCCCAAACCAAGGAAAGTGAACCAAAGGCGACATCGTCATCCGCCTTGGCGTTGGAGCCGTTGACGGCATAGCTGGCATCGGCGGCAAAATGGAGCACATCATTGACGGTGGTACCGATGGAAACGCCAAAATGCGCTTGGGTTTCCCCACGGCCCAATCCTTTGTCTTCATTCCCAGAAGGGCAGATGACGTTCACATAGGGAATGATCCATGCATAGTCGAAAATATCCTGAAATATGCGGAGTTCCGCGCCAACCAGAATGTCGCCCACGCCATTTTCCTTGTTGATGCCGTCATCATATCCAACAAAGGGAACGCCCAACTTCACGGCGAAGCCTTCCGCCAGACCGAAACGAACGGTGGGCATGAGGCCATAGGCCCAGCCGTCGTCCACCGAGTCAGGATTCTTCATGTCGTCATACAGGCCGCCCACTTCGATTTCCCCCCGCATGGCTTCAGGAAATTTGTTTTCCTTTGTGAAGATCGTCCGCATGGGATCGGCCCAGGCCGCCCCGGCCACCACACTGCACGCCACCGCCATCCACACCACCTTACGAAGATTCATTCTGCCACTCCTTCTGTTAACGGCGCAACCAAACGCCGGCTTATTCATTCTTGGGTTTCATCATATACATTCCCCCCATTTCACGCAACCAAACAATTACGGGTCCTTAGCGTGCGGCAATCCATGGGATGGCCACAAATGTGCCGATGCTACTGCCTAGGTTGGCAAGCACCACCACCAGCAGAATCCGGGCGACCGGGTTCCGGATGAAGCTCCGAAAATGCTCCATGGCATGCGGAAGGGCTTCAAAATCCGCCACGGAAGGTGGGCGGAGCCAAGCTTCCATGAGGCCGGCCACCCATCCAGCGGCGACCATCGGGTTCAGGCTGGTGATCGGGGCGGCCACAAAGGCGGTCAAAATCGTGAGCGGATGGGCCAGGGCCAGGGCCGCGCCGAGGGCGGAGAGGGCGCCGTTGACCAGCACCCAGATCAGGATGGAATCTATGCCCTGCTCGGGCCCGCCTTTCACAAAACCCCAGGCAATCAAGGCAATGACTACGGCTGGAATGAGCCATGGCCAGACTTTCGACCAGGTGGATGGAGGAGGCAGGCCGTCCAATTCCACCAGCGGCACATCGCTCCGGATGGAGGCAAGCATGCCAGGGACATGACCGGCCCCCACCACGGCCACGATGCGCTCGCCGGGGGCCTGGCGCAGTTTCTGGGCAAGATAGACATCCCGTTCATCAATCAGCCGTTTTTTGATTTCGGGAAAGGCGGCGCCCATTTCGCCCAGCATGGTTTCCAGCTGGTCTTGGTTTTTGAGTTTTTCGATATCCTCTTTGCCGATCTCATCGGAGGAGAAGACCGACAGAATCAGCACGCCCATCAATTTGAGGCGCTGGAACAAGCTCAAATGCCGCCACACGCGTTTCAAGGTGATGTCGATCCGGCGGTCGATCAATTCCAGCCGGGCGCCGGTTTCCTCCGCACATTGCGCCCCCATCATCATTTCCGCACCGGGCTCCACCTCCAACTGCCTGCCAAGGCGGCGGTAAAAGGACTGCATGACCAACTGGGCCAGCAGGAACATGGCCTTCTTTTGGCGGATCACCTGCAGGATGTTGGTATTTTTCCATGCATCCTTTTTCACCATGCCCTGATAGCGTGGCTCGCAGAGTTCAATGGCGATGGTGTCTGGATGAATGGCGGCCACGGTGTCGCGCACGTCTTGTACGCTTTGGGCCGACACATGGGCGGTGCCCACGATATAAAAAGTTTTGCCCTCCAAGGCCACCTCGGTGACGCTGGAGGGCCATGTCGCTGGCTCTTCCTGCATGGAAAAACTACTGCATCCCGCCTTTTCGGATGTAAATATCCGTGCGGCGATTGTGCTGCATGTTTTCTTCCGTGTCGTTTGGACGAACGGGGCGGTCGAAACCGTAACCCACGGCCGTGACGCGGTCAGCCGAGATTCCGCTGTTTTCGATCAAGTAATCCGCAACCGCCCGGGCGCGGCGCTCGCTGAGGCGCTGGTTATAGGCCCGGCTGGATTTGGCGCGTTTGTCGGCATGACCTTCCACGCGGACGGTGGCGTTGGGATCGCGGCGCAACACCTTCAGGACGGGTTCGAGGTCCTGATAATACTGCGGGCGGATGAAGGATTTATCATAATCGAATTCGATCAGCAGGGTGAACTTCTGCAGGTCGTCGGCGGGATCCAACGGATTCGTGCCGTCCTCGATGACTTCATGACCGTCGCTGACGCCGCCGCCGTCCGTATCGGGGTTCAGCGGGTCGGTCTTATAGACCAGCACTTCCGCCCCGTCGGTCAGGCCGTCGAAGTCGCTGTCGGGGTTCAGCGGGTCGGTCTTGCGGGAATGGACTTCTTCATAATCGGTCAGACCGTCGCCATCCGTATCCGGATTGAAAGGATCGGTGCCGTACACATTGATTTCCTCATGGTCGGTCAGACCCTCGCCATCGCTATCGATGTCGCCCGGGCCGGCATCCACCAGAAATTCCGGCGGCACAAACCGCTCAGCGCCGAAGCGGTAGGTCACGCCCAACTCCACCAGGCCGGTGAATTCCCAGTCTTTGCCCTGAAGGCCAACGGACGCATCGCCGCGCAAGGCCCAAGAGTCGTTGAAGTGGTAGAACATGCCGCCGCCGCCGAACACGCCAAACTGCGTCTTGCCGTTCTCCATCTCATCGCCGTAGAAAGTGACGGAGGGGCCGGCCTTCAGAAACGGATCGAAGCGGCGGTCATGCGCCATGCGCAGGTGCAGGAGAGCATCCGCCCCCAAACGGAGGGCCCAAGTGCTGCCGTTGAACGGCTTGGCCGTGTGGTTCAATTTGTCGGCGTCCCGCCCATCCAGGGAGGGCATGTAATGGATGCTTCCCTCCACATCCCACCAAGCATTCAGGCTGTGGCCCAATTTGCCGAAGAGGCCGATGCCCGGTTTGGCTTCCACATCGCCTTCGAGGTGGTAGTAATTGACGCCCAAGGTGCCGAACCAGGGGGCACGCTGGAACAAATCCTCATCTGCGGCAAAGGTTGTGTTCGCCGACACGACCAGCATCAGAGCCGCCATCCAACCGTATTTCATCACTCTCATCATTACACAACACTCCTATTCAAATTCAACTGTGTCGTGAGGATACCCGCCTCCCCTCCCTACGGCAATCAAAAACAAAACCGCCGCCGGGACGATGGCGACCCAGTTCTTTCACGGGTGGTTCAGGGAGGGACCGACGACGCACTTTTCTGGATATCGGAAAAATAGGTCAAATTGTCAAAGGCATCCCGGCAATAGTACACCTTTCCCGAATAGACCGGTTGGCATTCCTTTTCCACAAATTCCGGAGTCAGGGCGGCGCCGCCGAGCATCACGGGAATCCGCATGCCCGCCGCCTCCATCACCTTGAGGTTTTCCCGCATGGTCTGCACGGATTTGACCAGCAGGCCGCTCATGCCCAGCACATCCGCGTTGGCTTCCCGGACGGCTTCCATCATTTTCTCCACCGGAATTTTGACGCCTAGGTTGAGGACCCGGTAGCCGTTATTCGATAGAATGATGTCCACGAGGTTCTTGCCGATGTCGTGCACGTCCCCCGCCACGGTGGCCAGCACCATGGTGCCGGAAGTGGTGCGGGCTCCGGCGGTGAAATGAGGCTTGATCATGTCGACCGCCTTTTTCATGGTCTCGGCGGACTTCAAGACGAAAGGCAGTTGGAGGGTGCCTTCGTTGAAGAGCGTTCCTACTTCCTTCATGGCGGGCACCAAGTGATGGTTGAGGATATCTTCGGCCGAAACGGAAGCGAGCAGTTCCGGGATGGCCGACTCCAGCAGGGCGGCCTTCCCCTTGAGCAGGGCCATCCTGATTTTTTCGGTTGCCGGGAGAACATCGGAGGCCACGGCCGTTTCGGCTGTTGCGACCGCCTGTTCGAAGTGCTCAATATACCGCTCCAGCGGATCCCCCTGTCGGGCATCGTTGTCCAACAGGGCCTCGGCGAGCAAACGGGCGGTTTCATCCAGATCCGTCAGCGGAAGCAGGGTGGAGGTGTTGATGATGCAAGCATCCATGCCCGCTTTCACACAGCGATCCAGAAAGACGCTGTTCAGCACCTTCCGGGCCGGAGGCCGCAAGCCGAAGGAAATGTTGGAGAGCCCCAGCAGGGTCCGCACGTCCGGCATTTCCGTCTTAATCCGGCGGATGGCTTCCACGGTTTCGCGTGCGGCATTGCGCAGGCTTTCCTCCCCGCTACCGACCGTGAACGTCAGAGTGTCGATCAACAAATCGCCGGGGCGCAGGCCCCGTTTTTGGCAGAACGCCGCCAAGCGGCGCGCCACGGCCACCTTTCGGTCGGCCGTCATGGCCATGCCCTGTTCGTCAATCGTCAGCGCCACCAGCACGGCGCCATAGCGCCGGGCCAGCGCCACCATCCGTTCCGCTTTTTCCTCCCCGCCCTCAAAGTGGATGGAGTTGATGAGCATCCGTCCGCCATACCGTTTCAAGGCGGCTTCCACCACATCCAGTTGGGTGCTGTCCACCATCAATGGAAGGCGGCATTCCCGTGCCGCCCGTGCCGTCAGGGCGGTCATGTCCGCCATCTCGTCCCGGCCGGCATAGGCCACGCTCAAATCCAGCACGTGGGCCACCCCGGCGTCCTGTTCCACCAGCAGGTCGAAGGCCTGGTCCAGATCCTCGGACAGCAGAGCATCCCGAAATTTTTTGGAGCCGGTGGCATTGGCGCGCTCGCCCACATAAAGCGGCGGCGGATGCTGGGTCAGCTCCATCGGAGCGAAGAGGCTTGCGACTTGATCCCGGGACCGGACTTCCCGCTCGCCCACCGTGGGCTCCGGGCCAAGGAATTTTCGCAGGGCGGCCATGTGCGCCGGTGTGGTGCCGCAACACCCCCCCGCCACAGCCAGCCCCATCGACTGGACCATCGGACCGAAGAGCGCGGCAAAGGCTTCCGGCGCCAGCGGATAGTGCACGGCGCCGTCCACCAGGGTCGGCAGGCCGGCGTTGGGCATACAGCCGATGGCCGTGCGCCAGCCGTGGTTCAGTTCCTGCAGATGCGGAAGCATGGCATCCGGGCCGGTGGCGCAGTTCAGACCCAGCACATCCACAGCATAAGGTTCCAAGGCCGCCATGACGGCCCCGACGGAAGACCCGAGCAACAGCGTTCCGCTTGATTCCACCGTGACGGACACATAGAGCAATTTGTCCGCCGCCGCCTGCAACAGATCCTGCGCGGCCGCCACAGCCGCTTTGATCTGCAACAGGTCCTGGCAGGTTTCAATCAACAGACCGTCGGCGCCTCCTTCCAGCAGGCCGCCCATCTGCTCCAAATAACCAGCGTGCAGTTCATCGAAGGTGATCTGCCCCAACGTCGGCAGCCGCGTGCCCGGCCCCACCGAACCCAAAACAAAGCGCGGCCGCCCATCTTCGGCCTGGGCCTTGGCTGCGGCTTCCCGAGCAATCCGGGCGCCGGACCGGGAGAGGTCCCGGGCGCGCTGCGCCAATCCGTATTCGCCAAGCGTCGCCGGAGACGCTCCGAAGGTGTTGGTTTCCACCGCATCGCAACCCGCCCGGAAATACGCTAGGTGAATGTCGCGGATGATTTCCGGAGCGGAATGGTTCAGCCATTCGTTGCAACCTTCATAGGCGCCCCAGACAGCGGCATCCGGCTGGCGCAGCTGGATCTGGGTGCCCATGGCGCCATCCATCAGCAGGACATGGTTACGGATGAATTCGGCAAGAGTCATATCGATACACTTATCTATGGAGAAGAAGTTACTTCAGGGGCGCCGCTGCCGCCAGTAGTTCTCCAAGGCTTGTCCGGCCCTCATAGAGGGCCTTGCCGACAATCGCTCCGGCAAGGTTGGGTTTCCCCAACGCACGGAGCCGCGCAATGTCCTCCGCAGTGGTGATGCCCCCGGAGGCAATGACCCGGCATGCCGGGCCGACGGCATCGCACAATTCGGCGTTTCCGGCAAAATTGGGGCCGCGTAGCATGCCGTCCGTGGCCGTGTCCGTATAAATCAGAGTTTGGACCCCCGCCTGAGCGGCTTGCACGGCCAGGTCCACGGCGGTGGTCCGGGAGGTTTCCGTCCATCCCTTTGCCTGCACAAATCCGTCCCGGGCATCAATGCCCACCGCAAGCTGATCCCCATAGCGGGCCGCCAGCGCGGCCAGCTCGTCCATGCGCGCCAAGGCGCGCGTGCCGAGAATGGCCCGGCGCACGCCGCACGACAACAGGGCGTCGAGGTCCTCGTCCGTCCGGAGGCCGCCGCCGCATTCCACCGGAACCAATCCGGCGGCCTGCACCATGCGGGCAATCACATCCAAATGGACCGGCCTCCCTTCGAATGCGCCGTCGAGGTCCACCACGTGGAGCCAAGCGGCCCCCTGCCGAACCCATTCCAACGCCTGATCCACTGGGTCGTTCCCATAGACCGTGGCATCGTCGGCACGCCCCTGGCACAGGCGCACGCATTTTCCGCCTTTGAGATCCACGGCGGGCAGGATGCTGAAATCGCTCATACTCATTCTACACTCCACTCCACAAAGTTCTGCAGCAACTGCAAACCGGCCTGCTGACTTTTTTCCGGGTGGAACTGCACGGCCGCCACATGCCCCTGCCACACGGCGGAGGCATACTCCACGTCATACGTCGTCAGC
The DNA here is from genome assembly GCA_031262805.1 of Verrucomicrobiota bacterium. GTDB lineage: Bacteria > Verrucomicrobiota > Kiritimatiellia > CAIQIC01 > Lenti-01 > JAISGX01. The sequence goes on from JAISGX010000128.1 coordinate 20,108, forward strand.
CCGGCATTCCACCCTTCCACACCCGGCAGATAATAGGAATGCACAAAATAAAAATAGGTGCCGTCCGGAAGGCCGCGGAACAAAGGACACAACTCCCGCCCCGGCGCCCGGCGGACGCGGTTCCAGCCGATCTGCGGCACCTTCAGACCGGTGGGCTGGAATTTGACGATGGGCGAGGGCAGCACGCCGAAACCGGCCACACCTGGAGATTCCTCACTGCTTTCCCCCAGAACCTGTAGGCCCAAGCAAATGCCCAAAAAGGGACGATCGGCCCCGATCCACTCCCGGATGGGCTGGAGGTAGCCCCGGTGGTCCAAATTGGCCATGCAGTCGCCGAAGGCCCCCACCCCTGGCAGAATCACCGCCTGGCAGGCGGCCATTTCCTCCGGTCCCTTCAGGATGCGAGCGGGCACATTCAGAAAATCCAGCGCATTGGCCACGCTGCCCAGATTCCCCATTCCGTAATCCACCACCCCAATCATCTACAAGACTCCCTTGCTGGAGGGCACGCCCTTCACCCGCGGATCGTGCAGGCACGCGGTCTTCATGGCGCGCGCCAGGCCCTTGAACACCGATTCATAGGCGTGGTGGGCATCCGTGCCGTAGAGCTGGCAGATGTGCAGGTTCATCCGTGCCTGCGTCACAAACGCACGCAGAAATTCGCCAAGCAACGACAAGTCGAAATTCAGGATTTTTTTCTTTTTGTTCGCCATCTGCATCACGAGATAGGGCCGCCCGCCCAAATCCAGCGCCACGCGGCTGAGGGTTTCATCCATCGGCATCAGGCTGAAGCCATAGCGTTCGATCCCCCGGCGCTCGCCGAGGGCCTCATTCAACGCATCGCCCAGCGCCAGACCCACATCCTCCACCGTGTGGTGGTAATCCACCGCCAAGTCGCCGAGCGCCTCCAGCTTGAGGTCGAACAAGGAATGCTTGGCAAAAAGTTCCAGCATATGGTTGAAAAAGGGAATGCCCGTTTCAATTTCATATGTGCCGTTTCCATCCACATTCAGCTCCACCCGAATCTGGGTTTCGCGTGTGCTTCTCTCCACTAGAGATTTTCGCTTTTTCATCATTCCGTTAGTATATCCCGTTCTTTCCCGTCGGCGCAATGGTTTTCCCGGTCCGGGAGGCCGGGGAACCTTTTCCAGCCCTCCTATATGCCAATGCCAATGAAACACAAAGCGCTCCGAAGAAGCAGGGCGCAAAGGCGTGAAAAATGGACTCATCCGTGTCTCAAAATACGGCCTTGGGGAACGAGATGCCGGTGGTGGCTAGGCGGAGGCGCTACACTCGCCGCGATAAACTGCGGATTCGCGTGGAAGCGAACCGGCGTGTCCGATACGAGGAATGGTCGGCTTTGGCTCACCGGGAGGAAGTGTATCCGTGCATCCTGAAGCGCTGGCAAGAGTGGAGGAAGCTCATGTAGCCAGAAAACATCCTGGCGGCACGAAAACCAAAGAAGTGTGGAACAACAAACCGGCAGACTTCTCGTCCGCCGGGTAGAAAAACGCCTCCTTGCCAACTAGCAGGGACGCCACAAGCCCCCCCAGAGGCTTAACAAAACCAAAATAATTCGATTGACGATTCCGACAAACTCTGCCTTCGTATGAAAAATTCAAGGAAAGGTCCATGTGATGAGCCGCATTTATCAGAACAACCCGGATTCCATCGGAAATACTCCACTGGTGAAGTTGAATCGGCTACCCCAGGGCGGCCATGCCACGGTGCTGGTGAAAGTGGAGGGCCGCAACCCCTCCTATTCCGTGAAATGCCGTGTGGGCGCCAATATGGTCTGGGAGGCGGAAAAGCAGGGCCTGTTGAAGCCAGAAATGGAACTGGTGGAACCCACCAGCGGCAACAGCGGAATCGCGCTGGCTTATGTGGCGGCCTCCCGCGGCTATAAGCTGACCCTGACCATGCCGGAGACCATGAGCGTGGAACGGCGCCGGGTGTTGCTGGCGTTCGGCGCCAACCTGGTCCTCACCCCTGGGGCGGACGGCATGAAGGGTAGCATCCAGCGGGCAGAAGAATTGGCGGCGGAACGACCGGAGCATTTTTTCATGCCGCACCAATTCGAAAACCCAGCCAATCCGGCCATCCATGAACAGACCACGGGCCCGGAGATCTGGGACGACACGGGCGGAAACGTGGATGTTTTTGTGGCGGGCGTTGGAACCGGCGGCACGTTGACCGGCGTGTCGCGTTATCTCAAGAATACCAGGCGCCGCCACCTGACATCCGTGGCGGTGGAGCCAACGGAAAGCCCTGTGATCTCCCAGAAGCTGGCCGGAAAGCCCCTTTCGCCCGGAAAGCACGGCATTCAAGGCATCGGAGCCGGATTCATTCCCGGGAATCTAGACCTCTCCCTACTGGATCAGGTGGAAACCGTCCGTACGGAGGAAGCCATAGAAACAGCCCGGCGCATGGCGAAGGAGGAAGGCATTCTGTGCGGAATCTCTTCTGGAGCCGCCACAGCAGTAGCCATCCGTTTGGCCAAGCAGGCGGAATACAAAGGCAAGGTCATCGTCGTGGTGTTGCCGGATGCCGGCGAGAGGTATCTATCTACGCCGCTCTTCCAGAACGAAACGGCGAGCTAGGATTGCACATGCATGGAGGCGGCTCCGGCCAATGCCGCACGAAGAGGTTGAACCAGCTTCATCCAATCCCACGTTTGATCCAATCGGCGGCGGGCCGCTAGGCAAGCATCATCCAGTGCGGTCGGATTCTGTTTCAACTCCTCCAGCATCTGCTGCAAAACGGGGACCAAATCTTCCGCCACCCGGACAGATGAAAATACATTGAACTCGCCGTATCCACGCATTCCGGATGGCGCTCCGGCAATGGCTTTGCCATATGCCACGTATTCCGGAACCTTCAAGCTGGAGCCCGTTCCCGGGATGGGCGGCGCCACGGCTATTTCCGCTAGGGAGAATAGGTCCGTCTTCTGCTCTTCCGAAACCGAGCCAGTAAAAATCATATTGCTAGGGGGCGGCTGTTTACCACATGAAAGATAGTTTTCTTTGGACATTCCGACAATCATCCACTCCACATCCTGAATCCGTGGAACGGCTTCCCGGATCAGCCATTCCACCGCGTCGTAATTTGGGCCATACGCCGTTCCCATGAAGAGGATGATGGGCTTCTCCCTCCCGGCCGCTCGTCGGTTTGCCATGGCGTGGGAGGGAGGGATGAAGGGAATATCGGCGAGCGATACGCCGTTGGGGAGAACGAACCAGTGGCTATCTAGCCCGGAGGATGAACGCTTTTTGACGGCATCCAGGTCTTCCTGCGTACAAAAAAACACGCTTTCAGCGCAGGCCAATAAATCCCGTTCCCGGCAGGCCAATTCATTCACGGCATCTGGATCCCGGCAGGCCAAAACAGACGTCCAAAAATGGAGTGCATCATCATGCGCGTCATAGACAACCCGGGAACCTGCCAGCCCCAAGGTCTTTTCCATGAAACCCCAGTGCATCGGCGACACGTGCACCCAGATGCGGGTATAGGAAGCCACGAGACGAAGAGTTTGCACCCACTCGGAAAGGGTCGATCCAAATTGCGACAAAGCGGCAAGGCCCGCAGAAGAAGCGGATGTTCTTTTGACTGCGGCTTCAAAGGCAAGGCTCTGCGGTACGGAGACCAGCCAGACCCGTTCACCAATCGCTCGAATGTGGAAGGGCACGGAGGATGGGGCTAGGGTCAAAATGAAAACCGCATACTCCCCTGCCAATCCTCCGGCCACGCCGACAATTCGTTTTCCGCCGCCCGTGCGAAGCCGGTGGATGTCATAAGGCACCACATATGTCAGCACCGGGGCATCGGCTTGTTCCAAGAGAGATTCCAGAGCCCGCTTTCCTTTTCGGAACATCGCTTTTTCCCATTGCGCCTGGCGCCGCCGGACGAGCCAGCGCCCCCATTCCGTTGTTCTCCATTTGGCTTTCCAGGTCATGGCTGGAAAAGAGGTTCCCGGAAATATGCGGGAGCCTTCCGCCATTCATGCCGCCCCAGTGGAGCCGATAAACGGGAAGCGATCGAAGGAGGCTCAAGCATCCGGCGCCATCGTTTTTCTTCCCTTGCCATTGAAGAACCGCCGCCTTTCTTCATCCGATGCGCTCATCCGTCATTTTCCATTCCCCCCGCGAGCGCACCTGCCCATCGCCGCGCACAATGCTAGGCGGCGTCTGAGGCCCGGGCAGCACAAGCATCCGCATGGCTCCGGCAATGTAGTCGAAATAATGTTCTCCCGAGCGGAGGGCCACATCCAGCATATAGGAAGACGGTTGCAAATTCAGCGTGGGGACCCTCAACTCAATCACACAACGCCCCGGCCTGACATCAAAAACAATTCCCGACACATCACTATCCCAAGACAACAAACGGCTTCCATCCATGTTGCATATCCCAATCCCACACGTGATTTCATGAACAGGTAAATCACTCTCCACATCCAAACGAATCACCAGGGGTTCGCCATGCGAAACCTCCCGGCCGGCATTGCATTGAATGCGCTGAACGCGGGTTGCACTTCCCATCCCCGGTTTTCTAGGCAAATTCGTGGTCTGAACTTCATGGGATGAATCCGCAGCGGCACTCTCCAAATAGGCCTGGAGGACTTCGTTCTTCTCGCCGATCCGACATATTTCGCCATGATCCAGCCACACGGCTTTTTGGGTCAGCCCTTTCACCGCTCCCATGTTATGGCTCACAAACAATACGGTCCGTCCTTCATGGGCAACCGCGCTCATCTTGCCCAAGCATTTTTTCTGGAAAGCGGCATCCCCCACGGCCAAGACTTCATCCACCACTAGGATTTCCGGATCCAAATGAGCGGCAACGGCAAATGCCAGCCGGACATACATGCCGCTGGAATAGCGTTTGACGGGTGTATCGATGAATTTTTCAATTTCCGAAAAGGCAATGATTTCGTCCAGCTTCCGCCGCACTTCCACCTTGGTCATGCCCAAGATGGCCCCATTGAGAAAAATGTTTTCGCGCCCTGTCAGCTCGGGATGAAACCCCGTGCCGACTTCCAGCAGACTGGCCACGCGGCCGCGGACCTTGATTTGCCCGGACGTGGGCGCCGTGACGCGGGAGAGGATTTTGAGCAAGGTGCTTTTTCCCGCGCCGTTGCGACCGATGATGCCCCATACTTCCCCCTGGCGGATATCCAACGATACATCCCGAAGAGCCCACAAGGTCTGGCCTTCAATCGCTTCATGCCGGCCGAGGGTGGAATTTGGATCGGTCTTCCCCCGCATCCTGGCCCACCAGCTTTGCACATCTTCGCGCAGGGTGCCGTTTCCAATCACGCCCAAGCGATAGGATTTCGAAACATGTTCAATGGAAACCGCGATATCCGACATCTCACACCGTATCCATAAATGTGCGTTCCACACGGTTAAACACCATCGCCCCCAGCGCCAGAAGAATGACCGTAAAGAGGGTGGTATATCCCAACAAGGTCCAGGACAAAATGCCCGAGCCGAAAAAGCCATACCGAAAGGCTTCGATGATGGAGGTCATCGGATTGCACAGAAAAAGCCAGCGATAGTTTTTATCCATCATGCTGGACAGGGGGAAGATGACCGGAGTGGCGTACATCCACAACTGGACGCCAAACGCCACGAGCACCTGCAAATCCCTGTATTTCGTCGTCAGGGAGGAGATAATGATGCCGAAGCCCAGTCCAAGCCCCCCCATCAGCATCAATAGGAGCGGGAGAAGCAGAATCATCCGGTTGGGGTGAAGGGCGGCGCCCTTCAACCAGAAGAGGGCATACATAAAGAGGAAAAAGGCAAATTGGATGGCAAACGAAATCAGCTGGGAAATCACGACGGAGACAGGCACCGCCATGCGGGGAAAATACACCTTCCCAAACATGGAGGCATTTGCCGTGAACGTATTGGATGTGCGCGTCAGGCAGTTGGCGAAATAATTCCAGACCGTGGTCCCGGCCATATAGAACAAAAACTCGGGATTCCCATCGGTCGGCAGTCCGGCAATCTTGCCGAAAACGACGGTGAACATCAGCGTGGTCAGCAACGGCTGGATCACGTGCCACAACGGGCCTAGGATGGTCTGCTTGTACACGGCCACGAAATCTCGGCGAACAAACAGCATGATCAAATCGCGATACCGCCATACATCATTCAGGCGGAGCTGAAACCATCCCCGGGGCGGCTCAATGACCAAATCCCACTTCTTTTCTGATTGCTGTTCGGACATTACAGGGAGACAAGTATTCCTGAAAAATGGCAAAAGTCAAGGTGGAGGCTCCCCTGCCGCCTTCCTGTTGGTGATTTTCCCGACGAAGGCTCCGAGCGCTCAGGGTGCGCCTTCCAGACGACCAGCCAACACGTCCACCATATCCTCGCCCATGAGGCGCACGGCATCCCCGACGGCCTTCACGTAAGCTTCGTAGGTTTTGCCGGTGGCTTCCGCCGTATACGTTGCCTGACGGCGAAAGCTCCAGTCCCCCTGCGGGCTGACCTGGCGGAGCTCCCACTGGGCGACTAACTGCACAGGGCCGCCAAGGGCGCCATCTAGGCGAATGAGGATGACCTGGATGCTGTAGCCCTCCACCTTTCCCCGTGCGGGAATGGCATCCACATATGCATGGGGAAGCCGACGAGTGATCGTAGTGCCGAGCACTTCCGCTATGGCGGTGTCCAAGGGAAGCCCCCAGCGCTGCATTTCGTTGATTTGGATGCGCTCGTCCGCCACCCGAGTGACAATTTGCGGGCGGTCCAGGTAGGACGGCAGGACAATGGGGGTCAAATAGATGGGAATGGAATCGGCCTGCAGGTCATTTGGAGAGGCGGAGGCTTCGCCGCCCGCCGCCCCCAAGACATACCAGACGGGGGGTGGACTGGTCCGGCATCCGGCGGAAACGGCCGCCAGACACAAGGCGCCGACAACGGTCTTCCAGTTGAAAAGGTGAGAAATCGTCATATTCTGCCTCCTACTCAATTTTGTTTCCCACGGATGATGGATTCGGGGTGCTGTTCCAGATAATCAATCAATAGACGAAGGGACTTGCTGGTTGCCTTCAAATCCATCATTAAATCCATCATCCCCGTCCGTTCAAACGAAGAGGGATCCAGAATGGTGCTGATCTGATCGGCGGTGACGGTCAAACTGGCCATGAACGGGGCCAGCCCGTCATTAACTTTTCCCAACACCTGCCGCAAGTCGTTCAATGTGTCGGCTGTGGACTGCATCACTTCCGTGGTGTTTTCACCCAAGGGGGCGATCTGGGCTTCCGCGGTGGTCAACAGGGCTTCCATGCGTTCAAACGTGGCATTCAGGTTGGAGACGGTCTTTCGGGTTTCCGGGGACTCGATGATGTCGGCCAATCCTTGAAGAGACCGGTGGATGTCACGCACAATGTCGGCGAGGGGCAGTTGCGTGACTTCCTTGGTGACCTGCTGGAGGGGGGATGGGATGGTCGGCATCTCCCATATACCGTCATCCCGGTTGACTCGTTTGCAGGGCTGGTCAGGAAAGTAGCCAAGTTCCACCTTCAGTTTGCCGGTCAGCATGCTTTGGTTGACCAGCCGGGCACGGAGGCCCCGCTTTGCCACCAGCATTTCAATCCCCTCTTCCAACCCGTCCCGTTTGCGCGAACCGATATATTGAATCCGCTTGTTTTCAATCTGCATATGGACAGGCCGGAAAAAGGTGTCGAGCGTTCGGTCGAATTCAAGCCAGACATCCGTCACCGTGCCGATGCGGACCCCTTGGAAATCCACCGGGGCGCCCACATCCAGTCCACTGATGGATTCATCGAAGTAGGCGACAAAATTGAAACTTTTTTCAAAAAAGGACACCCCACCGAGAAGGACCACTCCCAAAAACGCGAGGGCGAGAGCGCCGACGACAAAACCACCCACCAACGCGGAATTCGCTTTTTTGCTCATATTGACTTCTCCTTCTCCCCGATTTCCCCGCGACGTAAAAATTCCTGCACCCGCAGATTTCGATTATGCTCCAACAGCTCCTTCGGGGAGCCCTGGGCAATCAGAGTCCGGCTTACCGCATCCAAATAGATGGAATTGCTGGCAATGGCAAAAATGCTGGCCAGCTCATGCGTGACCACCACGATGGTGGCGCCCAGGCTATCGCGCAGTTCCAGAATCAAATCATCCAGCCGCTTGGCGCTCACCGGATCCAAGCCGGCCGAGGGCTCATCGAAAAAGAGAATGTCGGGATCCAGAGCAATGGCCCGGGCAATGCCAGCGCGTTTGGCCATACCACCGCTGATTTCAGACGGATAATAGTCATCGAACCCATCCAGCCCGACCAAAGCCAGCTTGAGGGAGGCCATTTCGGCGATCTCCTGCCGGGAGAGGTGGGTATAGGCTTCCAGCGGCACCGCAATGTTTTCCGCCAGCGTCATGGAGCTCCACAGGGCGCCGCCTTGATAAGACACGCCCATCCGCCGCTTAATCCAGGCGCGCTCCTCGGCAGAGACATTCCAGATGTTCTTTCCGTCATAGAAGATTTCCCCGGCGGCTGGCTTCATCAAGCCCACCATGTGGCGGAGCAGCGTGCTTTTTCCGCAACCGCTTGGACCCATGATGACCAAGATGTCGCCACGGCGGACATCAAAGCTCAGATCATGCTGGATGACATTGTCTCCGTAGGCCATGGTCAACCGGCGAACGCTCATATGGGCCTGTGGTTCGTTCATCTCACCACCCCATCAGCGTGTAAAACACCGAAATCACGGAATCGGCCACCACAAGGTATACAATGGCATGAACCACGGCGGCGGTGGTGGCTTCGCCGACGGCGGCGGCGCTACGGCCGCTTTGCAAGCCTTGCATGCAGCCTGAAACCGCCACCACCACACCAAACACCACACTTTTGAGCACCCCGGAGGTGACCGACCACAACGATAGGGAATGAAGGGATTCGTTGAGGTATTGCACGGGCGTGAGCCCAAGCATGAAAACACCGACCACGGAGCCCCCCAGCATGCCCATCGTCATGGAATAAATCGTGAGTAGCGGCATCATCAAAATCAGAGCCAAGGCCCGCGGAAGAACCAGAAATTCCATGGGGGAGAAACCGAGAGTCCGAAGGGCGTCGATTTCCTCGTTCACCTGCATGGTGCCCAAGTGGGCGGCAAACGCGGCCCCTGTTCGCCCAGCCATAATGATGCCGGTCATCAACCCGCCCATTTCCCGGGCCATTCCAACGGCCACAATATCGGCAATAAAAATTTCCGCCCCGAACATTTTCAACTGAATGGCTCCGATGAAGGCCAAGATCATTCCAACCAGGGTGCTGATCAAAGTGACGATGGGAAGGGCTTCGGGGCCGCATTCCTGCACGATCACCCAAAAATCCCCCCAGCGGAAATTCGATTTTTTCTGAAGCATGGTGACGAACGAACGGAAAAGGTCTCCAAGAAACGCCGCCGATTTGCCCACATTGTCAAGAGCCCGGAGCGTATGGATTCCCACTTGGGCAATCCAAGACGGTTTCCCTACGCCGAGGTGGGGATCCTGATGCTCGGGCACGGCTTCGGCCAGCGCCATCAGACGGCGAACGCCTTCCGGCATGCCCGACAGATCGATCTGCCTATTCGCTTCTTTGGCCCGCAGATACAAGGTGCGGACATAAATCACTAAGGAGCTGTCCCATGCTTGGATGCCGACATCCTTCAAAACCATCCGGTCGGCTTCCTGCTGCTGAAGACAGGCGGTGGCCTCCGTGCGGTCGCCATCCATGTGCCACACACCGGAAAAGCGCCACTCCACCCCCTCCTCCGTGGGTTGGCATTCCACCCGGGCCACCGCATTGACGGCATTTGTCGGTTGCTCCTTCATACCGGGGAAAGACCCTATCACAGCCTCTACGAAAACGGCAATGGCGGACTATACCCAGGATGAAATCAGCCCGGCTAGGTCGCCTGAAGATTCAATCAGGCACCCCTGGCGCAGGAAGGAATGCCATTTCCCGCCCTGCCGCTTCCGTAAACGGTAAAGGGTGGCATACGCCGCCGCCGGCGCTGCACTTCCGGCACCGCCGATCAATTCCGCGCCCCGGCGGACATTGTCCACCATCCATGCCGGAAGGCGGGCGGCATACTCGTTGCGGGCGACTTCCCCGACATGCTGGGCCAAAGCAGTCTGCAGGGTTTCCAGATTGCACGCATCTGCGGTGACCATCAGATTGGGATGCCGGAGCGGATGCCAGTATTCCGTCTCCACAACATAAAAGGCGCCGCCGGTGGCATCCATGGCCGCCACACCCATGCGGTGCGTCCACTGGTGAGTGACGTGCCCATCCAAGGCGTGGGGCAGAAACATCACATCGGGCCGGGCCGTCTGAAGGCGGCGGATCAAGGCGGAAGGTGCCGTCCGGCCTTCCGAATCCGTCTCCAACGCGGCCACCCGGAATCCCAGCACCCGGCAGGCAGCCTTCAGCTCCTTGCATCTGGCGAAACGCCGGTCTGGGCGGCTGCCGAGGGTGGCTGGCAGAACCTCCACGCGAAATCCGCCTTCTTCCCTCAACCGAAGGGGTAGCAGACCGGTGATGCTTTCGTCATCCGGATGGGGAGCGAGGATCAAAGCGGATTTTCTCATGCCCGCATCGTACCTCCACACCGTCTGTTCCGCCATTTTATTTCGCCTCCGCTTCCACGAGCGGAAAGGGTGCGATTCGGCCTATACGTTTGCATTCATCCGAATAGGTTCTTTGGTGAAGATATAGGCATGACCGAACAGAGAGAAGCATGGGTGATGCCGCCAAAGGCGGCGGTATCGTGCGGGTTATTTTCGGCCATTTGTGGAACACCTTGCCGCGCCGCCGACCTAACGGTGGAATCTCTCCTTCAAGCTGGTTTATTCTTTCCGCATGCTGCTACTTTTCTTTCTGACCTTTTTTCTGGAGGTCCCCCCGCTGGATGGGAAGGCACCTGAGGAATTGGTGATCAGCGGTTGGTTTCATTGAGGAACAAGGAAGCAAATCCTTGGACAAATGAGGTGGATGCTTCCTCGAGTTGGAGCCCCCGACCTGAATGGAACCTTAAATTTGAGGATTTATTAAAACGGTTTAACAGTTTTGCAAGATAATGCTTGCCCTTCTGCGGATGCGAGTTGAATATTCCTCGCGTATGTCAAACCGTCGTTGCAGAATTGTCGTGGGCTCGGACCATGGCGGCTATGAATTGAAAGAACAGCTGGCTGGGTGGCTGAAAGGCCTCGGCCACAATGTGACCGATGTGGGAACCCACTCCCGCGAGGCTGTGGATTATCCCGTGTTTGCCGCCGCCGTTGCCCGGGCCGTCGCATCGGGCAGATCGGACCTAGGCCTCATGGTGGACGCTGCGGGCATCGGCTCGGCCATGACGGCCAATAAAATCCCGGGGGTGCGGGCGGCGGCCTGCTATACCGTGGCACTGGCCGAAAATTCCCGAAAGCACAACGGCGCCAATGTCCTGACATTGGGCTCCGGACAAGTCGATAGTGAACAGGCGAAGGCCATTGTGGGTGCCTTTATCGCCACGGACTGCACCGAAGAGAGGCACCTGCGGCGCGTTCAGATGATCAAGGACCTCGAAAGCGGGCGGGCGGGAACCCCCATCATGACCGCCATTAAGGAGATGAAATTGGAACTCAGTCCTCAAGATGTCGCGCGCATTGCAGAGCGCGTGAAACAAATCGTAGGCGGCGGCACTTGTGCAGGCGGTGGCAATCTGTCCGCGAGCCAGCTGGCCCGGATGATCGACCACACGCTGCTGAAGCCGGAAGCCACCAAGGCGGATGTCAAACAACTGTGCGAAGAGGCCATGAAATACAACTTCTTCAGCTGTTGCGTGAACTCCTCCATGGTGAGCGTGGCCGCCCAAGCTCTTCGTGGTTCCTCCGTCAAGGTGTGCGCGGTGGTCGGCTTCCCGCTGGGCGCAGCCCCTTCGCAGATCAAGGCGTTGGAAGCCCGCCGGGCCATCCGGGAAGGCGCCAAGGAGATCGACATGGTCATCAATGTCGGCATGGTCAAGGACGGCAATTGGGATGGGGTGACCAAGGACATCCGCACAGTGTCCGACTCCTGCAAGGATGGCGGCGCCCTCTTGAAGGTCATTCTGGAGACCTGCCTGCTGACCAAGGATGAAATCGTCAAAGCCTGCGAGGCCTCCATGCGTGCACGCGCCGATTATGTGAAGACCTCCACCGGGTTCAACAAAGGCGGCGCCACGGCCGAGGATATTGCGCTGATGGCCCGCACGGTGGCCCCTCGGCACCTCGGGGTGAAGGCCTCCGGCGGTGTCCGCACATATGCGGATGCCATGCTGATGATCCGAAACGGCGCCACGCGCATTGGATCGTCCAATAGTGTAAAAATGATGGAAGAAGCGGCCGCCGCCACCGGCAGCAAACGATAAGGAGTCGATATGGCAGAACTCAGAACATACGTATTCATTGACAGCCTGCAACCGCAGTTTGCCTCGTTTTTGGCCACCGTGGCCCGCGGCTTCCTCCCGATTGCCGGTCAGGCCGCGCTGTTCGTGGAAATCTCTCCGGGCATCGCCATCAACCAAGTCACGGATGTCGCCTTGAAATCCACCCGCGTCACCCCGGGCATGCAGATTGTCGAGCGCCTCTACGGCATGCTGGAAATCCACTCCTCCTCTCAGGCGGATGTCCGCCAAGCCGGAGCCGCCATCCTGAAGGATCTGGATCTGGAAGAAGAGCAACGCATCAAGCCCAAGGTCTATTCCTCGCAGGTCATCCGGAACATCGACGACCACCAGACCATGCTGATCAACCGCATGCGCCACGGCAACATGATCACCCCGGGCCAATCCCTCTATGTGATGGAAGTGGCTCCCGCCGGATATGCCGCACTGGCCGCCAACGAGGCGGAAAAGGCCGCCGATATCAACATCTTGGAAGTGGTCACCTTCGGTAGCTTCGGACGAATCTATCTGGGTGGCGAAGAACGAGACATTGATGTCGCCTACCGTGCGGCGGAAGCCGCGCTCGAAGCCGTTACCGGACGTGCGGACGGCTGATCTCCATCTTAAAAACAATAACCAACAACAACAAGAGGTACGAAAATGGCAGATGCACTGGGAATGATTGAAACCCGTTCCTTCCCCGCAACCGTGGAAGCCGCGGATGCAATGGTGAAGGCAGCGAAGGTCGAATTGGTCACGTACGAAAAAACCGGCGGTGGGTTCACCTCCGTCATCGTGCGTGGCGATGTGGCCGCCGTCAAAGCCGCCTGTGATGCCGGACAGATTGCCGCCGGCCGCGTCGGCGAAGTGGTCTCCGTCCATGTCATCGCCCGCCCCCACGCCAACGTGGATGCGGTGCTCCCGCTCGGCCGTGCGCCGGCGAAGAGCAAGTAGGACTTGTCCTGGCGGCGAAGCCCGCCCCGGCGCATGCCGAGGCGGCTTCGCCCCCCCCTTTTTCTAAAACCAGTCTTTTTTCGCAAAGCCTACGGAGGCACGCATGAATCTCGGTAAAGTCGTTGGAACCGTTGTTTCCACTCGCAAGGAATCCGTCCTGGATGGAATCCGCTTTCTTCTTGTTCGGCTTGTGGATGCCGATGGCCGGGACACCTCCAGCTTTGTGGTCTCCGCCGATGCCATGGGCGCCGGTGTGGGTGAAATGGTGCTGACCGCCGCCGGATCCAGCGCTCGCCAGACCAGCATGACCCAAAACCGCCCGGTGGACAACGTCATCATGGCCATTGTGGACACGTGGGAAGTCGGCGGTGAAACCAAGTACACCAAGTAATTTTTGATGTGGCGGCTCTGGCCGCCCATCCAGCCCGGTGGAACCCCCAGTATGAAATTAACCGATCAAGACATTGAAGCCATCGCCCAGCGGATCGCTGGAGATTTTCGTGCGCCGTCCTCCGTCCCCTCCGCCCTCGCCGCTTCGGCTGCAAGCCCTTCCGACGGCGGGTTCAGCGGTGAGATGGGTGTGTTCGCCACCGTGGATGAAGCGGTCAAGGCCGCCAACAAGGCCAAGCCGGTCTTCATAGGCCTTCCGCTGAATGCCCGTCGAGCCATCATCCAGAATATCCGCGATGTCATGAGGGAAAATGCCACCCTGCTGGCCAAAGCGGCATATGAGGAAACCGGCTATGGTCGCTTTGAGGACAAAATCCAGAAGAACCTGCTGGTCATTGAAAAATCCCTAGGCACCGAGGCTCTCCAGCCCCACGCCTGCACCGGCGAACATGGCCTGACCCTCACCGAATACGCCCCCTTCGGTTGCCTAGGCGCCATCACCCCGACGACAAACCCCACCTCCACCATCATCTGCAACGCCATCTGCATGTTGGCGGCCGGCAATGTGGTGGTCTTCAACGTCCATCCCTCCGCCCGGTTGTGCTCCATTCAAACCGTCGTACTATTGAACAAGGCCATCACCGCCGTAGGTGGACCACCCAACGCCGTGGTCTGTGTCTCGCAGCCCACCATTGAGTCCGCAGGCGAGCTGATGAAACATCCCGGCATCCGTGTGATTGTGGTGACGGGCGGCGGCGGCGTGGTCAAAGCCGCCATGTCCAGCGGCAAACGCGCCATTTGCGCAGGACCCGGAAACCCCCCCGTCGTGGTGGATGAAACGGCGGACATCGAAAAAGCCGGCGCCTCGATTGTGCAGGGCGCTTCTTTCGACAACAACATGATTTGCATTGAGGAAAAGGAGACCATCGTGGTCGCCTCGGTGGCCGA
>JAISGX010000148.1 GCA_031262805.1 Verrucomicrobiota bacterium
GGCGGCGCTGGAATACGGCATGCCGCCGGCCGGTGGCATCGGCATCGGCATCGACCGGCTGATCATGCTCCTGACCGGAGAGGAAAGCATCCGCGATGTCATGCTTTTTCCGCAGATGAAGCATCGGGGTCCGAAGCCGGAAGCCGCTGACGGAAATGCGGCTGCTCCGGAACCGGCGGACGGATGATGTTGCCGTTTTCCTTGTTTCTGGCGCTGAAGTATCTCAAGCCCAAGCGCACCTTTCTTTCCGTCGTAACGGTCTTTTCCGTGCTGGGGGTGTTGCTGGGCGTGGCGGTGCTGATCATTGTGCTTTCCGTCATGTCTGGGTTTGACGAAATGTGGCGGGAAAAGATTCTTTCCTTCAATGCCCACATCACCGTGAGCCTTCGCAATGGCCTGGAGGGGGAGGAAGACGGTTTGTGCGATGCCATTGAAACCGTTCCGGGGGTGATGGGTGCGGCTCCCTTCCTACAAAGCCTCATGTTCATCCAGTTGGCCAACGGCCAGCTGGAGACGCCGATGATCCGCGGCATTGATCCGGACCGGGAGTCTCGGGTCAGCCGCATTCCGGAGAATATGGTGGCGGGAGAGTTTTCCGTCTCGGAAGGGGATGTGGTCATTGGGAGCGATTTGGCCCGCCGTCTGGGCGTGGGCGTGGGCGATTCCATCACAGCCTATTCCCCGGCCACCTTCCTGTCGGAAGAGACCATCCGATTGCCCAAAAACATGCGGGTGGCCGGAATCTTCGAGATCGGCATGTGGGAGTTCGACATGGGCTATGTGCTGGCCTCCTTGTGGGAAACGCGGGATTTCTGCGAAGGGGCGGGGGTGGAGGCCATCCAGGTGATGACGCGCAATCCATATGAAGCGCCGGAAGTGGCCGATGAACTCCGTGGCGTGCTGGGGAGCGGCGTGCATGTCAGCACCTGGATGGAGCAGAACCATCAGCTTTTTGCCGCCCTCCGTGTGGAAAAAAACATGATGTTTTTCCTGCTGATCTTCATTACCATTGTGGCGGCGTTTGGCATCACCAACACCCTAATTACCGTGACGGTCCAGAAAACTAGGGAGATCGGCCTGTTGCGATCTCTGGGGTTTTCCTCCGGATCCATCATGCGGGTGTTCTTCTGGCAGGGCTGGGTGGATGGCGTGCTGGGAACCGTGCTGGGAATCGGCTTCGGCCTGCTGGTTTTGAAATACCGGAACGCGCTCCTGCGGGTGCTGAACGACCGCTTCGGAATGGAACTTCTCCCTAAGGAGCTCTATCACTTGGCGGAAATTCCATCCCACACCAGTGTCTCGGATGTGGTGGTGGTGGCTGTTTCCGTGTTGGTGATCTGCACCCTAGCCGCCGTGATTCCCGCCCGGCAGGCCTCCAAACTCGATCCGGTGAGGGCGCTGCGGTATGAGTAATCTGTTGGAAGCGCGGGAGGTTCACCGGTCCTTTCTCATCGGCAACAAGCAGTTGGATGTGTTGCGGGGCGTCTCATTGGTGATTCAGGAGGGCGACACCCTCGCGGTGACGGGTATGAGCGGCGCGGGCAAAAGCACGCTGTTGCATGTGCTGGGGGGGCTGGATCAGCCGACATCCGGCCAGGTCTGGTTCCGTGGGCGCGACCTGTATGCCGCACGGGACCGGGAACGTTCCGCCATTCGTGCCCGGAAGATCGGGTTCGTGTTCCAAGCCTATCATTTGTTGCCGGAATTGACTGTCCAGGAGAATGTGGTGTTGCCGGCATTGAGCCGGTCGATGGCGTTTCTGTATGGAAAAAATCTACGGGAGCGGGCGGCGGAGTTGCTGGCCCAGGTCGGGTTGGCGGACCGCTCGGGCCACCGTCCGAACGAACTTTCAGGCGGGGAACAGCAGCGGGTGGCTTTGGCCCGGGCGTTGATGAATGAGCCGGAATTGGTGCTGGCGGATGAGCCGACTGGCAACTTGGATTCCCGGACCGGAGAGGAAGTGCTCCGCTATCTGTTTGACTTGGTGGCGGAACAGCACCTCACGCTGGTGATGGTGACGCATAATGAATCCGTCGCGGCCCGTTGTTCCCGCCATGTGGAGCTGCGCGACGGCTTGCCCGTTCCGGCAGTGGATTAGTCCGCAAAACAGGCATTTTTCATCATGCCTGCACAGGACACACCCTCCGGGCAAAAAAGAACGCATGGTTGGATGAAGATTCAGGACGAGCGGTTTTCCTCGGCAATCAAGCTGAATGGGCCCGCCCATGTGATGCGGGCCTGCACAAGGGCGCCGGGCGTCGCATTGGAATGGTCGATGAAGACGGGTTTGTAATCCGGTGTCCGCCCATATCGGCGTCCATTTTTTTCGACGGCCTCCACCAGAATCTCCACCATGCGTCCTTTCAAGGGGGCATTTTTCGCCGTCAGGGTCCGGCGCAGCTGGCGTTCCAACGCCACCCTCCGCCGTTCTTTTTCCTCTTCGGGCACATTGTCCGGCAAATGGCGTGCAGAATAGGTGAGGGGCCGCGGTGAATATTTGGCAATTCGGATCATGTCTGGATTCACCCGTTCCATCAGGGCAAGGCTGGCGTCGAAATCCTCCGCCCGTTCACCGGGGAAGCCCACAATCATATCCGTAGAAATGCCTGCGCTGGGAAGACGCTGCCGGATGCGTGCCAAGAGCGCTTCGTATTCGGCGGCCGTATAGCCTCGGCGCATGGCGGAGAGGATGGCATCGGATCCCGCTTGAACGGGGATTTCAAAATAGGGTGTTAATTTGGGGGTATCCGCCACGGTCTCAATGAGCTCTTCGGTCACCCAGTTGGGATGGCTGGTCAGGAACCGCACACGGTGCAGCGCAGGGAGGTCGGCGATCCGCCGAAGCAATTCAGGCAACCGGATTTCACCTGGACGGTCCAAGCCATAACGGTCCACAATCTGGCCGAGCAAAATCAGCTCACGGACGCCCCGTTCCGTCAGGGCGCGGGCTTCTGCCAGAATGTCCTCCGCCGGACGGGACTGTTCCCGGCCGCGTCGGTAGGGAATCACGCAATAGGTGCAGGCATGGGAGCAACCCAGTACAACCGGCAGATAGGCGACGATGGTTTGGCCGGAGCGGGAGGCGGGAAGAGGAAGGGCTTCCGATTCGGCGTCGCCCGGCATCCTTGCACTGGCAGGAGAGCCCAAAAAGGAGCGGAGGGGGGACAGATCGGACGGGGGCAGGAACAGGTCCACAAACGGATAGTGTTGCTCAACGGCCTGTTTCTGGCGGGGATTGCGCCCCATCAGGCACCCCATGAGAGCGACGACGATCTCCGGATTTTTTCTTTTCAGGTCGGCGACATAGCGTAGGCGGCTGTGAATCTTATCCTCCGCCTGTTGCCGAACCACACAGGTGTTCAACAGCAACAGGGAGGCGGCCTGGGCATCGGCGGTCGGTTGATAGCCGGCAGATTCCAACAAGGCGGCCGCCCGGAGGGCATCCGCTTCATTCATCTGACAGCCGATGGTCCAGAGGTGATAGGTGGGAGAAGACAAAGCAGAATGGGGGTGGAGGAACCCGGCAATGGCCGAAGCCGCCGTGTGGTTTCTATTTCTTGCGCTTTTTCGATGGCTTGGCGGTCTTCTTGGCCGCCGACTTGTCGGCCAAAGTGGAGCGGCCGGATTTGGCTTTTCGAGCGGCCGGGGCGGGCGTCGGTTTCGCCGGGGCTGGCGCGGCGGCTTCCGGGGGGGGGGCATCGTCATTGAATTCATCCAGAAGGCGGAGTTCGCGTTCCTCTTCGGTGGTGAGTTCCTCCTCCTCTTCATCAAAGTCGTCCCCTTGGGCGGAGCAGTCGGCGCAAAGAGAAGAATTTGGGAAACAAACGGCGCAAAATTCAATGCCGCACATGGTGCACTCGCGCATGTAGTTATCGCCATGGATGTCGCACCCGCTACCGAAGCCTGCATAAGGGCTGTATTCTTCGTCGTCGTAGTTCATGGTCGCTTCCTTTTTCCTCTTTTCGCACGGTTGAACGCATGGCCTTCATTGCGCCATGCGTAACTGTTCTCATGAGAAAGGCGAAGCGTCAAGGGATGAAATGCAAAAAAGAAAAGATTTCGGGCGGTTGATTTGCGGTATTGTGGAAAAGTGCGGGAATGTGGCAAAATACATCAAAAATGACGACCGCATTTTGGAACAAATTGATCGACCGGTTGGACAAACTGGATTCGGGAAGCGTCCAGACCCAATTCCTTCGTTTGGCGGCGGAGCGCGGGCTACTGGAAACGATTTTTCATGCCCTACGGGAAGGTATTTTGGTGCTGGATGGCGAGGGCCGGATCCTCTATGCCAACCGAGGTGCCTGCCGTTTGCTCGGACTGGATGAGGCGTCCGCTTCGGGGCAGCTGATGCACCGGTATATGCGAGACATCGATTGGGCGGGCCTAGCCCGCCTGGATGAAAAGGAGTGGGCGCGGTTGTCGAACCGTGAAATTGAAATTTCCTATCCCCAGCATCGATTCTTGGCCGTATATCTTGCGCCGCTGGAAAATCCGGCGGAAGGCCGGGATTCCGGCGTGGTGATGATCCTGCGGGATGTGACCCAGGAACGGGATCGAACGGCGGAGGTGGTAGAATCGGAACGTCTCAACGCCATTTTGATGCTGGCGGCGGGAGTGGCGCATGAAATCGGCAACCCGCTGAACTCCCTGACCATCCACCTGCAGCTCATGAACCGGGAGCTCCGGAAGGTCCCCCCCGGACAAGGCGAGGCCCTTCAGGAGCTTCTTGATGTGGCCCGTAGCGAAATCATCCGCTTGGACCATATCCTATCCAAGTTTTTGAAGGCCATCCGTCCCAGCATGCCCAATTTCGACCACCAAGCCCTGCCGGACATCCTAGCGGAAACGCTGGAGACGCTGGCGGCCGAAATTGAAGATCGGAACATTCGGGTGGAGGTGGAAACGCCGGATGAGTTGCCGACGGCGTGGGCGGATCATGATCAGGTCCGACAGGCGTTTTTTAATGTGGCTCGCAATGCCATTCAGGCAATGGCTGGCGGCGGCGTGCTTCGGATTTCCTTTGTTTCCTCGGATCGGCTGGTCGGTGTGGCGTTCCAGGATACCGGCCGAGGCATTTCGCCAAACGAAATGGGGGATTTGTTTGAGCCCTTCCGGACAACCAAGGCGAATGGCACCGGGATGGGGCTGATGATTGTGCAACGCATCATGCGGGATCACGGCGGGAGCGTGATGGTGGACAGTCTGCCGTCCGGAACCCGAATCCAG
This sequence comes from Verrucomicrobiota bacterium, assembly GCA_031262805.1. Lineage (GTDB taxonomy): Bacteria > Verrucomicrobiota > Kiritimatiellia > CAIQIC01 > Lenti-01 > JAISGX01. The sequence continues at coordinate 5,230 of JAISGX010000148.1, forward strand.
CTCAACTTCCAGCGGGATGTGCAGCGCATTCGGCTACTGTCGGCTCCACCGCCGCCGACTGCCGGGGGGGAGGGGGCATGAGTGCTCGGCCTGTCATTTTGATTGTGGATGATGAAAAAAACACACGCGACGGCCTGATGCGTGCCTTGCGCGAAGAGTATGCCGTGGCATCTGCGGAAAACGGGGAAAAGGCGTTGGAATGGCTGGAAAGTCACCATGCGGATGTGGTCCTCTCCGACCTGCGCATGCCGAAGATGGACGGCTTGGCCCTGTTGTCCCGTTTGGCCAATCGAGAGCCGAGACCCGTGTGCATCATGCTGACCGCGTATGGGGATATTGAAACGGCTGTGGAAGCCATGAAGCGCGGCGCATATGACTTTCTGCCGAAACCAGTGGATTTGGACCGATTGGACATGCTGTTGAAACGGGCTTTGCCGGATGCCGAACCTGTTCGTATGGCGAAATGCCTGCGGGATGAGCTGGCCACCCGGCACGGATTTGAAAACATCATCGGCACCTCTGCTCCCATGCAGGAGGTATTCCGGGTGATTCAACAGGCGGCTCCTTCCCGGGCCACTGTATTGATTCAGGGAGAAAGTGGAACGGGCAAGGAATTGGTGGCCCGAGCGCTGCACCATTGTAGCCCACGCGCCGCCGCGCCGTTTGTTTCCATCCATTGCGCCGCCCTGGCCCCGACGCTGCTGGAAAGCGAATTGTTCGGCCATGAGAAGGGGGCGTTTACCGGGGCCGTGGAAAGACGCAAGGGCCGGTTTGAATTAGCGGATGGCGGGACGTTGTTTTTGGATGAAATTGGGGAAATCGATGCCGCACTCCAGGTGAAGATTCTGCGTGTGCTGGAAGAGCGGAAATTCGAGCGGGTGGGGGGAACGGAAACTCTTCATGTGGATGTCCGCCTAGTGGCGGCCACCAACCGGGACCTGAAAAAATGTGTGGAGGAGGGGACATTCCGGGAGGATTTGTTCTATCGCCTGTATGTGGTGAATCTCACAGTGCCTCCCCTGCGCGATCGAAATGGTGACATTGCATTGCTGATTGACCATTATGCCGCCAGTCTGGCGGCGGAAAATCATAAACCCGTGCCGCGGATTTCCGCGGAGGCCATGCAACGGTTATCGTCCTATCCCTGGCCCGGAAACGTGCGGGAGTTGCGTAATGTGGTGGAACGGATGATTGTCTTGAACCCAACATCGGATTGGCGTGCGACGGATCTCCCCGCCTCCGTGCTCAACGGCGTGCGGGCGGCCTCCTCGGTTGGGGCCACGCCTGTTGGCAATGCATTGCGCGACAGGGAGAAGGCCCTCATTGAGGAAGCCCTTCTCCTGCACAAGGGAAATCGAACCCGGGCGGCGGCGGAACTGGGCATCAGCCGGCGGACGCTGCATCGAAAATTGAATGAATTCGGATTGAGGGAAACGGGGCATGACAAATAAGGAAGGCAACTCGTATGGCACTTCAATTTGAGTCGGGCGTGCAGAACTTGGTCTATCAAGTGGATTCCGGCACGGGCCGCCGGATCATCCAGGGCACATTGTTCATCCTGTTTGCCATCGCCATGGCGGCCTTATATACGTTTTCGACGTTCCAGGGCTTGAAGGACCCCCTGGCTATGGAAGAGGCCCAGCTGGCATGCAATGTGGCGAATGGGCAGGGATGGAGCACCAAGACCATTCGGCCGTTGTCGATGTGGAAAGTTGCTGGACATACGGATGGAGATGCGCGGTTGGAGGCGCATCCGGATTTGTTGCATCCGCCGGTCTGGCCGACCCTGCTCGCTGGCATGATGAAGATGCTGGAGACGTCGCCCTCCGGTGAACGCTCCGCAGTGTATGTGTTGCCCCGGGATTACGTGCCGGTTGTATTCAACCATTTTTTTGTGCTTTTATCGGCCCTCTTGATCTGGCTGATCGGCCGCAAACTCTTCGATGTGCGCGTGGGCACCCTTTCCGGCATTGCCTTTCTCATCAGTGATGTGATCTGGCGGCAAAGTACACTTGGAAACGATTTTTCAGCCGCCATGTGTTTTGTCTTGGCTTCGGTGTATGCCGCCCTGTGGGCGGCAGAGCTTCCGCGGGGGTGGAATCCAGTGGAGTCCCAGGGCCCGCTCTGGCGCTGGCTTTTGCCATTGATGGCCGCCTCCTGTTTCACCGCGCTGGCTTTTCTAACGCGGTATGGCGCCGGATGCGTCTTGATTCTTTTGTTCTTTTATTTCGGCGTGTCGCGCCGTCGTCATTCTTGGGCGAAAGCCTGCCTGTATGTCGGCTTGGTGCTCCTGTGGATCTTGCCCTGGGTGGTTCGCAACCTGCATGTGAGCGGCCAGCCGTTCGGGCTGGTGGGATATGAAATGCTGTATGGGACATATTTATTTCCTGGAGACGCCTTGGCGCGTTCCATCCACCCGGTCATGCCGGATGCCGGTGCCATGGTATATGCCGTTCAATTGAAGATGGTGGGCAATTTACGCGCCTTTGCGGCGGAGGGGTTTGGAATGGGCAGCGCAGGAATCCTCTCGGGCCTGTTTGTCGCCATGTACCTGCACCGCTTTGTGCGTCATGCCAGCCGGACGCTTCGGTGGTGCTTGGTCCCGACGGTGGTGGTGCTAGTGCTGCTGGCGTCGGCTTTCGGGCCCGGTAGCCTTTCCACGTTGATGGTTTTCTGGCCGCTGGCGATTCCCTATGCCTGGGCCTTTTTCCTGATTTTGCTGGACCGGCTTCAATTTGAATACCGCGTGTTTGCCGTGTTTTCGATCACCCTGGTCATGTTTCTGACCGGGCTCCCTCTGTTGATGAATGTGTTGCCTCCACGCACCGGTCTTCCCTATCCACCGTATTACCACGGATATGCCTCTTGGGTGGCGTCCATGGTGGAAGAAGAGGAATGCCTGAGCACGGATATCCCGTGGGCGACGGCGTGGTATGGCGCAAAACGCTCCATCCTGTTGCCGAAAGACATCGATGGATTCCATGAAATCGACCGGAAATTCATTCGGATTCCACTGGCCTATTTCACGACGGTGACCCGTGACAAGCCGTGGGTGAGAGGGTTGGCGGATCCCATTGCCCCGGAATACAGCTGGTACCGCGTTTTCTCCTCCGGCAATGTACCGGGGAACTTCCCGCTGGTTCATGGCCGGTTTATTGCCGGTAGCGACCAGATGATTCTAGCGGACCGAGCCCGCTGGTGAGCCCGACGGGCTAGGCCCCTCTCTGTTTCTCAATCAGCGCAGGATGGCCAAGAGAAAGGGGATGCAGAACAGCGACAGGAAAAGCAATACAATCCAGAGGAGATTGTTCTGTAGGGTGCTTCGGACAGGAAAGGCATAGTGGCAGATCGGGCAACGGTTTTCGTTGCCAGAGGTGACGCATGCACAAGCCGGACACTTGTGTTCGCCGAAATTCTTAATAGAGTCAATACGCATAATCCTTGGATCACTTAGTTTCTTTATGGGGCACGCTTGACTGTCAAAGCCGTATGCCACGCGGCGGGGAAGATGCGGCGAATTCTACCGCTTGTCAATTAAAATTACGTAAAATTTTACTTTATACGGCTCAATTCCAGCCCGGATCGCCTTGCCGGGAACGCAGTAATTCAGCTGGTTGGCAAAAGATTCAGCCCTGTTTCAGGACGGCGCGGATTTTTTCCGGAGTGACCGGCAACTCTGCAAAATCCACTCCGATGGCATCGTGAATGGCATTCAAAACCGCCGGGGCCACGCCGACGACGGGATGTTCCCCAATCCCTCGTGCACCGAATGGGCCGATTTCCCCGGGGTTCTCCACACATTCAACGGTTTGTTTTCCGGGCGCCTCCTTGAAGCCGGGGAACCGATATTTGGCATATGAGGGATTCAGGATGTTCCCGTTTTCATCATATTGGAGGACTTCATACAGACTGGCTCCCAGCCCCATCATGACGCCACCGACGATTTGTCCGCGGATTTGCTTAGGATTGATGACGGTTCCTACATCGAAGGAAGAGGCAAAATGGTCAATCAGGATTCGTCCTGTTTTCTTTTCAATTCGGAGCTGGCAACCCTGCGCGCCGAAGGTATATTCCACGCCGAGGCCGCCCTGTCCGTTGACATCTGGGTTGGAATAGCGGGGCAGGCGGGCATCCGCCCCCGCATGGACCACCTCTCCGACCGTGATGCCTGTTTCGGTCATATATCCATGGGCCAGCTGGCCGATGGTGGCGCAGATGGCCGGATCATGGCGAAGATATACCTTTTTGCCGTCCCATTCGAGCATGTCCGTCGGAACCAAAAGGGCCTTGGACGCATTCTCTTTGAGCATATCGATGATCTTTTTGGCGGCCCGGATGATGGCTCGCCCGCCTTGCGTCGTAAACATGGAACCGATGGTTTGCCACTCCCATGGGCAATACTGGGTATCGATTTCAGGATACACCCGGATTTTTTCGGGCGGAATCTGGAGGGCTTCTCCAGCAATCTGTTGGACGGCCATCCGGAGCCCCTGGCCGACTTCTGCACCGCCCATATTGACGTTGGCGGACCCATCCGGATTGATTTTGATGTAGCAGGATTTGGAGGAGTGCGGTGCGCCTTTGGGGGATTTCATGACAGCGGCAAAACCACGGCCATAATAGTATTCGTCATCCTCCATGGGCTTTTCACCAGTGAAAAGGGTTTTCTTGATGATGTCGGAGCATTCCCGGACCGAGCCGTTGGAGGAATAAAACCGTTCTCCGGCGGCATTTTTCTTTCCTTGGCCGAGATAATTCTTTTCGCGCAGTTCAAAGGGGTCCATGTTCAGTTTGCGTGCGAGGATGTCCATCAACCTCTCCACGGCAAAATGGCCTTCCTGATGGCCATATCCGCGGAAGGCGCCGACCGGCGGCGTGTTGGTATAAACACATTTTGATTGCAGGAGGGCGTTGGGAAATTCGTAGGGGCCGGTGCAGTTGTGGGTGGCGGCATTGCAGACATGCACTCCAGTATCGGAAAAGGCTCCGGTGGAATGCAAGATATCGGCTTGGATGGCGACCAGGGTCCCATCTTTTTGGGCGCCGATGCGCATGCGGTGGCGGAACCCATGCCCGATGAGGGTGCTGGTGAAATCCTCCCGGCGGGAGGCCACCCACTTGACCGGTCGGCCCGGCACATGGCTGGCGATCCAGGCAACGGTCTGCTCCACGGTGATGTCGGATTTATAACCGAAGCATCCGCCCACCTCCGGAATCCGGACACGCACCTGCGCGGATGGCCGGTGGTAGGCATGGGCCAGATCGTCCCGGATGATGAACGGGCAGATGGAGGAGGACCACGCGTCGATGGTGCCATCCTCATTGAACCGGACAATGGCGCCGTGGGGTTCGATGGCGGCGCAGGACCCATGGGGATAGACGAATTCGCCTTCGACAACGACTTCCGATTCCTCCAGTCCTTTGGCGACATCGCCTTTTTGCAGGGTATAGACATTGGCGATGTTGGTGCCTGGCACGCCGCCCAGGCCGGGCAGGTGCCAGTAGGTATCCGCCTTCGGGTGGATGAGGACGGCTCCGGGCGCGATGGCATCGCGGGCGTCTGTATAAACCGGCAGGGGGGCGTATTTTACGGTGATTTTTTTGACGGCTTCCTGAGCCTGGTGCTTGGTTTCGGCAATGACGGCGGCGACATGGTCGCCGATATGGCGGACCCGGTCTACGGCCATGGGGGAAATATCGCGGATGTTGTCGCCATAGAGAATGGTGGAATCCTTTCCCGTGACGACTTTCACCACGCCGGGCATGGCTTCCGCTTCAGAAACGTCAATGGAGAGGATTTCGGCATGGGCGAAATCGGGATGAAGGATGGCGGTATGGAGGAGGCCGGGAAGGCGGATGTCATCCAGATACTGGGCTTTCCCGATGGCTTTGCTGATGGCGTCCGGACGGGTGAGACTTTGACCGATATATTTGAACTTTGCCATGGCGCTCTACATTCTCCTCTTTTTTTCCCATCACAGGACTCGGCAGACTATCACGAAAAAGAGGACGGAGCAAGGAGAGGATTCCACGAATCAACCGCAAGGACGCCACGGGGCCGCCCTTGCTTGCCGCCATGTGCGGCCCGTCAGTTCGGAATCAGGCATTCCCGGACCTTGTAGGCCAGGGTTTGCCGGGTGAAGGGCTTGGCGAGGCATTTGGGCACTTCGCAGAAGCCTTGTTCAAGCAGGAGATTGGCCGTGTAGCCGGACATGTAGAGATAGGGCAACTCGGGATTCTCTCCCAGAATCTTTTTCACCATTTCCGGGCCGTTCATCTTGGGCATGATTACATCGGAGATCAAGAGCTTGATCTCGTCTTTATGCTGACGCGCTAACTGGACGGCTTCTTCCGAATCGGAAGTGAAGAGAACCCGGTATCCGAGGGATTCCAGCATCCGTTTGGCGGCATGGAGGATGGTTTCTTCATCGTCCACCAGCAGGATGGTTTCATTGCCCAACGGCAATTGGGGCGCTGGGGCGGAAGCGGCATCCGTGCCGCCGACCGCAGGGGTTTCCTTCTCGTCGGCATGAGCGGGCAACAGGATGTCGAAAACGGTTCCTTTGCCTTCCTCGCTCCGAACGACAATGCCCCCTTCACATTGTTTAACGATACCGTAGACGGTGGCCAGTCCCAGTCCCGTTCCCTTGCTTGCCGTTTTGGTGGTGAAGAAGGGTTCGAAGATCTGGGCAATGACTTCTTTGGACATCCCGCAGCCGTTGTCGGAAACCGACAACAGGGTATAGAGGCCAGGGGGCAGTTCGCCCAGGGCGGTTTGAAGAGGGGTTTCGACCAACGTACTGGTTGTGCTGATGTCGATCTTGCCTTTTCCCTGAATGGCATCACGTGCGTTGATGCAGAGGTTGGTAAGCACTTGGTCCAGCTGGCTGGGGTCCATGTAGATGGAAGGTACATCGGCGCCCGGATTCCAGGTGAATTCAATTTCATCGCCGATCAAGCGTCTGAGGATGTCCAGCATCTTGTACACGGTCTGGTTCAGGGCGATGATCTTGTAGGATCCGCTTTGCTTGCGGGCAAAAATCAGCAGCTGCCGAGTTAGGTTGGTGGAACGGCGGGCGGCATTTTGAATGGATTGGATATCCTCGAAAATGGGCATTTCAGGCGTCACTTGTTCGATGGCCATTTCGGCATACCCCAGAATGGCCTGAAGCATGTTGTTGAAGTCGTGTGCAATTCCGCCAGCGAGTCGGCCGATGGATTCCATTTTGTTGGATTGCAACAGTTGCGAGCGGAGGTTTTCCTTTTCTGCGGCATCCTGAAGTTCTTTAGAAATATCCTTGCGAATGGCCACGAAATGGATGATTTCCCGATCCCTGTTCCGTACGGGGGAGATGGAAACCAGTTCGGTGAACGGCGAACCATCTTTGCGGATGTTTTTGAACTGCCCTTCCCAGGTTTTGCCGGAGAGGAGGATTTTCCACATTTCCGGGGCCAAGACATTGCCGCCGTCATCCAGTTGCAGGGGGCGCATAATGGCGCCGATGACTTCCCGGCGTGAAAAACCGGTCATCCTGAGAAAAGCCGGATTGACGTACAAAATGGCCCCGTCTTTGTCGGTGATGACAACGGCTTCCGTGGTTTGCTCGATGGCGAGCTTGAGGTGTTCGGTGTGCGCTTCGGCATTTTTTCGCAGGGCGATCTCAAACGCCAGCTTCCGATTCCAGAACAGGACGGCGGCCAGAATGACGATGAAGGCGCCCAAGAGTTGGAGGAAGAGGGCATAATCGAATTTTTCCGGGCTCTTGCCAATCTCCCACTTCCGATGGATGGCGCTCCGCTCCTGTTCACTGATGGTATCGAGCGATTTCTGTAGGATGGTGAGGAATAAAGGCCAGTCCTTGCGAACGGCGGCGCAGAATTCTCCGACATATTCGGTTTGGCCGGCAATGTGTAGCTCTGGATAGGATGCATTGGACAGGAAGGAATGGATAACCCAAATGTTGTCGACAAACGCGTCGGCTTCTCCCTTGCTGATCAATTGGATGCCCGTCGAGATGTCCTGAACGGGAAGTAGCTTGATGGAGGGATAATCCCGCTGGATCCATTCCATGGCGGCATTGCCCTGGCAGATCGCCACGTTTTTGTTTTTCAGCTCCTCTAGGCCGCCCGGATAGCGAATATCCATCTTCGCGACAATGACATAGGAAAGGGTGAGATAGGGTTTGGTGAAATTTAGGAATTGGTTCCGCTCGACAGTGCTGGCTAGGCACATGGAGGCATCCAGCTCCCAGGCCATGAGGCGGCGCAGGGATTCCTGCCAGGTGAGACCGTCGGCGATTTCAAACGTGATGCCCAGCCGGTCGGCCACCAAGGTGAGATATTCCATCGAAATGCCGCTGTGCCCATTGGCGCCCACTTGCTCCAATGGTGCATATGAGGAGCCGAAGGCCACGCGGATGACAGGGTGGAGGCTCAGCCAAGCTTGTTCTTCATGGGTGAGTTCCACCATGGAAATTTCGCCGGGCGTAGCGGATGCCACTGTGGTGACGCGAGGCGGAATGAGGTCCTGAGCGGCAGCGCCCAGGCCGTATCCGGCGAACAGCAAAGCGGCAAGCCCTCGGCGCAACCGAGGGAGGACACACGTGCGTTTAATGGCGTTTGAGTTCATAGATGGGGGCTCCTGATAATGAAGTGCATGTTCTGCGGTTCATTCTTCGAGTCTGGCATTCCTTGGATCATGTTCCTTTTGCGGGTGAATCCCGTCCGTCCAAATGGGTTCTCACCTTGCTGGCGATCTGCTGGCGGGTGAACGGTTTGAAAAGCAGTTTCGGCGCTTTGGCAAAAGTCCGTTCCAAGTGCAGGTTCGCGGTATATCCCGAGATGAAGAAAAATGGAAGCTCGGGGTTGAGCTTGAGAATGTTCTGCACCAGCTCCGGCCCGTTGATTTGCGGCATGATGACGTCGGAAACCAGCAGGTCAATCGGTGTTTTCCCGTCCTCGATCACCTGAAGGGCTTCCGCTGGGTTGTTGGTGGCGATGACGGTGTAGCCAATGCTTTCCAGCATCCGCCGAGTGGTGTGCAGGATGGTTTCCTCATCGTCCACCAGCAGAATGGTTTCCTTGCCGTGCGGGAGATAGACCTGCGGGGCATCTTCCGTATTCTCGGTGCCGACGTCAGATTTCTCGCTGGGAAGGAGGATTTCAAACGTGGTGCCCTTGCCGAGCTGGCTACGGACGATGATTCCGCCGTTGCATTGCTTGAAGTTGGTGTAAACCGTGGCCAAGCCGAGGCCGGTGCCTTTTCCGGACTTCTTGGTGGTGAAAAACGGCTCGAAGATCTGGTTGATGATCTCCTTGCTCATGCCGATTCCGTTGTCTTCAACGGCCAGCATGGCATACAGGCCGGGAACGACGTCTCCGGAAGCGGTATGGAGGGTTTCTTCGATGAGGATGTCGCGGGTGCTGACGGTGATGACGCCTTTGTCCGCAATGGCATCTCGTGCATTGATGCACAGATTGGCCAGAATCTGGTCCAGCTGGTTGGGGTCGATTTTGATCTGGCTGTTGTCCTTGCCCGGCTTCCAGATGAATTGAATGTTGGCGCCGATCAGGCGGCGCAGGATGCCGGTCATGTTTTCTACCGCTTCATTCACCCGAATGACCTTGGGCACGACGGTCTGTCGCCGGGCGAAAATCAGCAGTTGCCGCGTCAGCTCCGCCGAATGCCGGGCGGCATTCTGAATGGCTTGGATGTCTTGATAGAGCGGCTGTTCCGGCATCACCTGTTCCATGGCCATTTCCGCATAGCCCAAGATGGCCTGGAGCATGTTGTTGAAGTCATGCGCGATGCCACCGGCGAGGCGGCCGATGGACTCCATTTTGTTGGTTTGGAGGATTTGATTGCGGAGTTGTTCGCGCTCCACCGTGTTTTGAAGTTCCTGAGTGATGTCGCGACGAAGCGCCACGAAATAGATCACTTTACCCAATTCATTGCGGACCGGTGAAATGGAAATCTGTTCCGTATAATGCGTTCCATTTTTGCGGATGTTGTTGAACATGCCTTCCCATGTGGTGCCTTCGATCAGGGCTTTTTGAAATTCCTGAAGGGCTTGTTCATTTTCATCCTTGCGGAGAAAGACATGCATGGAGGTGTCGAGCGCCTCTTCTCGGGAATACCCCGTCATGGAGGTGAAGGCGGCATTGACATAGACGATTTTGCCTTCCGGATTGGTGATGACGATGGTTTCATGTGACTGTTCAATGGCTTGGATCAAACGTTCGCGCTCGGATTCCGCGCTCTTGCGTTTGGTGATGTCGGTCACAAATCCTTCAATGGCCACCAGTTTGCCGGTGTCGTCATACACGCATTCGCCTTGTTCCCAGACCCACTTGGGTTCTCCGCTCTTGGTGAGGATTTCATGCTCATCCGCATATTTCCGGCCATACCGGATGCTTTTCTCCCACAAGGCACGTGCGTGTTCGAGATAGGCAGGATGAATCAAATTATTTTGAAACAGGTTTAATCCGATCAGCTCGGAGGGGGCGTATCCTGTCAATTCCGTGCTGCCGGCGGATGCAAATTCCATCCGCCACTGGCCCTCGTGGTCCCGCTGGTAGCGAAAGGCCATGCCGGGCAGGTTGGAGAGCAACGCGGCATATTGCCGCCGCGATTCATGAAGCGCCAATTCCGCCTTCGTGCGCTGGGTCACATCGTTGAAAATTGTCGCGAACTGGGTGGGGGAGAGGCGGAAGACGGTAACTTCTTCATACCGGTTTCCATTCTCGGTCATATGTTGGCAACATACGGCCTTGTCGGAGTCCTGCATCAGTCGGTAGGCGTTTTCGGTGGACTTGGTGGACCATGGCAGGGCCTCGCTAACCTTCCGACCCAGCAGCTCCTTCGCGGACATGTTGACATAACGTTCATAGGCGGGATTCACCGCCACAAAACGGAAGTCCACGGCATGGCCTTTTTCATCCAGCACCACTTCATGCACCACAAAGCTTTCCAGCATTTCGTGGAAAAGGATCCGATAATCCTGCTCCGCGCGCTTGCGCATGAACGCTTCGCCAATGTGCGCCGCCACGGCTTCCAACAGCAAGATGGCGTCCGGGGTGAAGGCATTTTTCTTGAAGGAATTGAGCTGGATCAATCCGACGATATGGTTGTGGAACTTGATCGGCGCAAGGGCAATGGAGGAAAAATGATGGGCCAGACAGGTGGGCAGTTCTTCTTGGGAATTTGTCGGGCCCAGCTGGCGGAGGGCATCATTCGTCCAGAGGGTGCCATTTGCCGTGAAGAGGTGTTCCAGCCCTTCAGGGCGGTTGGAGAGGACGCGCCCACAGGCGCAGCGCAGGGCGGGCTGTCCCTTTTCATCCGTGATCAGATGCCCCTCGCTGTCATACATGTGCAGGTTGTTTTCCTTGTCTAGGAAACCGCAAGGATAGCCGGCATGGGCTGAAAACGAATAGGCATCGCCGGAACGGATGCGGATGCCTGCCGCATCCACGCCGGATACGTCTTTGAACATCTCCACCAGCTCCTGCAACAGGTCGTTCAGAGCTTTGGGCTCATTGAGGATCTGAAGGGTCTGGATGCCCATTTCATGGTAACGCTCGCCCAGCTTCCTTTCAGAAATGTCCCGGGTGATGCCGATGATTTCTACATGTTCCGTCTGAGGATTGATGCGGAAATGTAACACGCTTTCCAGACTGACCTGTTCGCCATCCTCCCGGACCAATATGTCGTTATAGGTGAAGAAGTCATTGGAGGTGATACGCCCTTCCTTCAGCTCTCGGGCCTTGGTCAGCCAAGCCTCCGTTAGTTCGGGGTCGGTGCCAAAATCATGGGGCAGCGGCACATCTTCCATGCGTTCGTGGGCGGGGAAAAGGGTGGAGATGGATTGGGATAAATAGGTAAAGGCGCGGGTGTCCACATCCACAATCCAGACGATGTCCTTCACATTTTCAGCAAGCATGCGGTATTTGGCTTCGCTTTCCCGCAGAGCCTGTTCCGCTTTACGCCGGAGAGCGATATCGCGGGTTTCGCCGTGAATTTCCGTGCGGCCGGACAAGGGGTTGATGTGATACCGAGTAATGATTTCCGTGTGGATGGTGGACCCATCCTTGCGCTTCATGGCCAGTTCGTGAAAGGTGTAGCTCCCTTTGTCCATGCGGCCTTCCCAAAGGGCTTGGGTGTTTGCCCAAATTTCGGTCAATAGAGCCTCCCGACGGTCGGGGGGAATCATGAAGTCCAGCCGGGTGTCCATGAGTTCCTCCGCCGTGTAGCCCAGTATTCGTTCCGAGGAAGGGGAGACGTAGAGATATTGAAGGGTTTCCGCGTCCGCCACCCAAACGCAGTCATGCAGGCTTTCCGTAATCAGGCGATATTTGGCTTCGCTTTCGTGCAGGGCGAGTTCGGTTCCCTTCAGATGGCTGACATCCAGGATGATGCCCATGAAAATATTCCGGGAGGGATCGTCGGGCAGGGAAACCATTTGACCGCGGAAGAGAATCCACACCCATTTCCCGGTGGCATGGCGCATTCGCACTGTCTGCTGAAAAAAGGCTCGAGGATTTTCGAGATAAGCCATTGCACTACTGATGAGGGAAAGCCGATCATCCGGATGGATCAGTTCCGTCAGAATGCGGGGCAGTTCCGGCGTATCATTCATATAGCCGAATTCATCATCACTATATCCGAGAATGCGGAAATAGTTTTTTTCGACGTGCATGAGGCCGGTCTGCTTGTTGTATTCCCACGCCCCGGCATTGGAGACCATGATGGTGGCCTTGTAGCGTTGCGTGATCGTCTCATTTTCGGCCATCAGGAGCTTCCGTTCCTCTTCGGCAATATGACGGTCGGTGATGTCGGTGGAAACGCCCTGATAACCGGTGATTTCACCTTTCTTGTCCCGGAGGGGGACGATGTGGCTGGACACCCACAGATGCATGCCGTTTTTGGCCAGATGCGGTTGGGCCTGCTCCCACAGGGAATCCACGCTACGGAGTTTTTCCTTGATGGATTTCCGGTAGGCTTCGCGCATGTCTGGAGGATAGAAATCATAGGTTCGGTGCTTGCCGATCAGCTCCTCCGGGGTGTACCCCAGAATATCCTCAACGGAAGGGCTGATCTCTTGAAGCAGGCCCTCGGCATTCGCAAGCCAGGTGAAGGACCGGCTGTACCGGTCCAGAATGTCATGCCGGGCGATCACTTCATCCAGAGCAAGCGTCCGGCGTTTGACCATGGCTTCAATGATTTTGCGGCGCCGGGTGATGGCATGGGCGATATAGGCAAAGATGACCGTCAGGAAAAAGCCGATCAACAGACTGGCCCAGCGCAGGTTGTCGGAGTGGGCGATGAAATAGTCGGGGGTGGGAACGGCGGTCACGATGTATACCTTGCCCAAAGCGGTAATCGGTTGGGTGGCCCTCCATTCGTCTTTCTCCTGAACCGGCATCTGGAGGGCCGCCGTCTCGTTCGTGGCCGTCGAGGCCAGGAGGCGCTGGCTACCGTCCGGTTCAATTTCGCTCAGGGTGATCTCAATCAGCTGGTTGTTGTCCAGGTTGTGGGATAAAACCATGTTCAGGAAATATTCGGGCTCAAATACGGCAAAGACAAAACCCTGCAGGGTGCCGTTCCGGGAGGGACTGTAGACGGGCAGGAAAATCAATTCATGCGGCTGCAGCTCCATTGGGCTGTCGGGGGGCGGCTGGAGAAGGCGGCTGGAGACAATGAGTTTTGACTCGGCGGCTTCTTCCAATAGGGGGCGAAGTTCTTCCCGGGAGCCGACATCCATTCCTGGCCGAAGGCTGCCGAACAATGGAACCCCTTGGGGCGAGGACATATAGATGACGGGAAAATACATCTCCTTCCTAGGCGGAGGCCCCGGCATTCCATCCTTGTCCGGTGCCCATACAGTGAATCCGCCCACGCCGGAGGCATTCATTTGGGCTTCCATGTCCGCCACGGCGCTTTGCGGTACGGCGGCAATCCAGCCCCAATAACGGATTCCCGGAATCTGGTTGAGCCAATCCCCGTTGTTGTTGAAGTTTTGGATTTGCACGAATTCATCGTTTTCCACAATCCGGCCCAAAACTTCCATTTTGGTGTCTTGGATGGTACGAAATGCATTCAGTGTGTGAAGGATCTTGCGGTTGGCAAGAGCGGAAAAAATATCCCCGACATATCGTGTTCCCGTGCGTTGAAAGTTCCAATAGGTCAGCAGGGTCAGGATGAGGCCCAACGTACAGGTGAGGACCACCGGGATATGACGGTGGCGAAGCTGTATGCCGTCCGCTCGCCGGTAGGTGTAGACCAGAATCCCCGAGATGACTAGGAATAGGGCAATGCAGAACCCCAGAGGGACCATCATGCTACGGCTTAAGAGGCGGTCCCAATCCCGCTGGGCGATTTCCACACAGAGAGCCATCAGAAACTCGCCGGAGTGCGGTTCGACCAGCGGTATGAATGCGGTGACCCAGCTCCCTCGGCTGTCCGAAACGGTTTGGACGGTAGCCCGGCCGGCTTCATAGGTTTGCTCCGCTGCGGCAACGATGTCGGGTGCGAGAGGGGGAGGGACAGTCTCCGGGGCAGGAAATGAGTCTTGGGTGCTCAGTTGGACATAGAACTCCCCATCCGGTTTACGCCCCAGCAGATAGCAGGAAGACCAGATCGGATTCAGGTTGGATACGGCCTGCAGTTGGCCATGAAGGCGGCGGAAGAGGGGCTCGTCCACATGGCCCTGGGTTTGGTCCAGCAGGCGGAGATGATTCAGATTCAGGCCAGAAACCACCCGAAACGCTTCCTGCATGAAGCGTTCCTTCATAAATTCTTCTTCTCGCGTTATGCTTCCGGCGACAAACCAGACGCTCGCAAGCAACAAACCCAGAATGGCCACTCCTCCGCAGATCCAAAGGGGTTTACGGCGTGAGAAGCTGGAAAGAGATGGAATAGTCATAAATTAGAATATGGCAAAGCGATATGAAAACATAATTCGTCAAATATGCCACATCCCTTTGGGTTATGCAATATACATGTCAGTGATTTGTTAAGATCGATGGGGAGGGGCCGGAAGGGGGCTTTGCAAAAGATGGAGCCATGCCCGTGTAATGCCCCCGTTTGTCAAGGTCGGATTTTCGCCGGGTAAGGCTCTGAGCCGTTCCCTGATCTTTGAAGGCGAGTAGACTTGGGGGGAGCATTACAGTGCGCCGCTCTCCGTGGCGCTTCAGGATGCGGTCAGGGCGTGGCCGTCAAATCGAACCCGGCCACCCGTTGCAGGCGCTGGATGATGGGAAGGTGCTGGGTGCACCGGCTTTCGCACAAGCCGCATTGAATGCACCTGTCGGCTTGGTCCGGCGTTAAGTCCCAATGGAATTTAAACCGCCCGGCAATCTCTTCATGGTCGGCGCCAAGCTGCATATAATTATGGATGTCCATGAACTGGGGAATGGGAATGCCTTGCGGGCAAGGCAGGCAATATCCGCATCCTGTGCACATCTGGTCGAAGCCCCGCTGGATGGACGTGCGGAGTTCCTCCATATGCGCCTCTGGATATGCCGTGAAAGGCTCCACCGCCCGCCGGGCCGCCTCCACATGCCCAGGCGTACTGAACCCGATGAGCGCCACGGTGATGGCGGGATCGGAAACCAGAAACCGGATGGCGGCCGTGACCACATCCGGATCGTCCGGCGTTTGCAGAAACCGGAACGTGTCGGGATGCTGGGGAATCAAGCCGCCCGCTAGGGGATTCATCGCGACAACGCCTCGTCCGGCGGTATGGGCGGCCACCACCCCTTTGCGGCGATAGGGAAAATTGATGGCGCAATAGCCAACGGTCAGCCCTTCGATTTCAGGATGGTCCTCCACCAGCCGGGCGATTTGGGTGCCGCTCATGTGCGTGGACACGCAGACATGCTCAATCAACCCCTCCTCTTTGGCCTTCAAGGCAGCCGCAAACGCACCGCCCTTCACCCGGTTCCGCCAATCCTCGGGATTCATGACGCACCAGATGTGGAAGAATGTAATGGAGGGAACGCCAAGGCGTTTCAAGGACTTTTCAAGACTTCTGCGGAAATCGTTGCCGTCATTTTCACTGGATTTAGAGGAGGTATACACCGGCATGTCGGAATCCGGTAGGCTCCGTAGCGCCTCTCCCACGATGTCTTCGCTCTGATCGTCGCAATAGAAGGGGGCGGTGTCGAAATAGGTCACACCCATATTCCGCGCCGCATGGAGCAGGGCAATGCCGTTGTCATGATCGTGCGGCAGGGGGAAACGCATACCGCCGAACCCGATGGACGAGACCTGTTTGCCTGTGGAACCATATTCCTTGTATACCATAACTGCCTCTCTGGAAAGATAGATAGAGGATACGGCAGCCGGCTGGAATTGCACAAGCGGCAAAACCCGGATGAAAAGGATAAAAAAAGAGGGAGTCGGGCGGGGTGGGTCCAACAACAGGGAGGAATCTGGATTTGGCATTTGGTTTTCGGGCTCTTTCTTCGTTATAGCGGCTTGACGTTGATGAGGTTGGAGCGATATAACCTATGTATGAATTTGCCTCAGCGTTTAGTCGTGCGGATATCCGGTTTTGCGGGAGATGGATACGATATGAAAACACGCCTGTTCAGATGGGTCATCGCCGCCGTGTTCGGGTGCATGGCGTCCAGCGTTGCGGTAGCGGTTGGCGTGGATGAGGAGTTTGCGTTTGCCTCCCGCTTGATTTCGTATGATCCTTCCTTCCCCGATTTTGCACAGAAAGTGGTGGATGCCATTGTGGCCAAGGATCCTTCCCAGCAGGAGCGGGCCAAGGTGGTTCAAGCGGAAATTTTGATCAAAAGGCGTAACTTTTCCGCCGCAGAAGAGCTGATCAACGAGTTGGGGGCGAATAATCCAAAGGCCCAAGCCATCAACCTGATCCTAGGGTGGAATTATTTTGCCACGGGGGAGAATGAGAAGGCGCGGGAAATCTACGGCAACTTCTTCAAGCAGTATGCCGGCCGGACGCCCACGGACCCCGATGTGCTCGCCCGGTATCGCGATGCGGCCTTTCAATATGCCCAGATGCAGGAGATGATGGGCGATTACCTAGGCGCTTCCGAAAGCTATAAGCGGGTGGAGGATGTCGTTGAATCCAAGGAGACCAAGCGGTCCATGGCCCTCAGCCGCGCCCAAATGCTGGTGCGGGCCGCTGAAGCCAAATCCGGCGAGGAACGTAACAAATTGCTGGATGCTGCCCTGAAGATCTGTGAAGAGATCCAGTGGGGCGGATTGGACCTGCAATTTGTCGATTCCCTTGTCGTGATGGCCAATATCGAGCTGGTCCGCGGCAACCGGGATGCCGCCAAAAAGGTGCTGATGGACAACATGGACATCATTAAACCCATTGATGCCATGCTGCAGGAAAACGGTCTTTCCCTGCGCGAGAGTCCCATGGCCGGAACCCGCTCCCTGCTCGGCCGCCTGTTGAAAGAGGATGGCGACCGCCTTGCCGCTCAGGATGGCAAGAATGCCGAAGCCATTGCCGCCTATAGCCAGGCGCTTGGGGAATATTACAACGTCTTTGTGAAATACGGGGAAAGCACATGGGGACCAACCGCCGGAATTATTTCTCAGGAAATCAAAAATATCCTAGAGAATAAGTATGGAAAGACGGTGAACATCAGCCTGCCGGATAATTTGGCTGGTGCGGTGGCCGGCACGGAGTTCCGGATGGCCGACAACCTCTTCCGGCAGAAGCAATTCGCCGCCGCCGCCACCAATTATATTGAAGTACTGGCGCGCTTCCCGGAATCCGGCGATCTTTCCGTCGGCGCCGTGGCCAATCTCCTCCAGTGCTACATCAATCTCAATGATTCCCTGTTCGCCAAAATGGTGGCCAACTACCTAGGCGAGCGGTTCGCCCGGACCAGCGACATTCCCGCCAAGGGGCTGGCCGCCGCCGGTAGTTTGTACGATCAAGCTGGCAACATGGACATGATGAAATACATGTTCAACTGCTATTTGACCTATTGTCCGAATGATCCGCGGGCGGGTCAGATTCTGTTCTACCTGGCCGCCAAGGCGGAGCAAGCCGGCAATCCGGTGGAAGCCGATGCATATCTGGCCCGCATCATCACCGACTATAAGCAGGATCAGAATTACCCTAAAGCCCTCAGCAAACGGGCATGGAAAGCCTATGCCGATCAGGATTACGAAGCGGCCATCGACGGCATGAAGGTCTATATTGAGGAATCCACGCCCAATGCCACCCGGGCACAGGCCATGTTTGCCTTGGCGGACAGCTACCGCCGCACCGACAAGCCAGCGGAAGCCATTCGGGAATTCAACACGCTGGTCGGAGCCATTTCTCCCGCTGGCAATCCATACGGCAACTCCCAGGCGGATGTCGCCCGCAATCAGGTCCTGCTGGAGCAGGCCCGGTTTTATCTCGCCTACAGCATGAGCCGCATCACCTTGCCCGCCAACCGCCAGGATGCCATGCGCCGGATGGCTGTGGCAAAATGGGATGAATTCCTTGAGCTATATCCACGCTCCGATCTGGCATCCAAGGCGTTGAACATGAAAGGTTCCCTCCAGCTCGCCCTCAAAGATCCAGCCGCCAATGAAACCTTCACCCGTCTGGCCCAGGATTATCCCCATACGGATGAGGGAAAAAACGCCCAATTTGCGCGCATCAACGGCGCCTTGGAGCTGGGACAATACGACCAGGCCCGGGAAGCCCTCACCGCCATGCTGGGAAGCGTCGGCAGTTATTCTCTTGATGAATTCGCCCGGGTGGGGCAGGCCATGCTCGACGAAAAACAATGGCGCGAAGCCGCTCAGGCCTTCAGCCAGATTGTCGGCAAAACCGAAGAACGCGCCCTCTTGGAACGGGCCCTTTACGGCATCGGGGAAGCCCGCTATGCGCTGGAGGATTATGCTGGCGCATTGGAAGCGCTGAATGAGCTGATGACCCGCTGGCCGAATTCTGCGATGTTCCACCGCGCCAAATATATGCAAGCTCAGGCCAACCTGAAACTGGGCGATGCCACTTCCGCGAAGCTGGCCTTGAACGATATCTTCCGCATGGCCTCCGACAAGGAAATCGTCAATGCCGCCACCATTCTCTATGCGGAGGTGCTTGAGGCAGAAGGCAAGACGCAGGAAGCCTTGGCCGCCTATAAGCGGCTGGAATACTTCAACAGCCAGCAGATGGACAGTCCTTTGGAACGCGAGCAGATCGAAGCCGCCGTTTGGAGCGCCATTCGGCTGGGGAACGAACTCGGCCGATATTCCGATGTGCTCGACAGCGCCGATTTGTATTTGCGCCTCTTCCCCTCCAGTCCGCGGGTCTCGGAAGTCCGACGCATCCGCACCACATCCAGTTTGCAAGCCAATGCGGAAGCCACCGGAACCGCGCTATTAATGTAAATAGGGAGTCACCACCATGAACATGCAGAAATTCATCCCCCTCGTTCTCGTCATCAGCTTGACGGCCGCTGCCGCCTTGGCTGCGCCGTATGTTGTTTTGAGCAACGGCACCCGCGTGGAAGGCACCGCCATCCGCTCCTTGGCCAATGGCGACATCAACCTCACCATCGCGGGCGGGGTGCGGACCTTCCCAAAAGGTAGCTACCGCCAGGCCGTGGCGGAGAAACCGGCAGAATATGCGCAGGCGGAACAAGCCTACCGTGCCAGCAACTTCGACCAGGCCGTCCGCCTCTTGAGCGATGTGATCACCCGTAACCGGAATTTGAGCTGGGATGTGCAGGGGACCAAGCTGCTTGCTCAGGTGCTGGCCGACAAAGGGGACTATGACGCCGCCGTTCAGGCCTATGAACGTTTGTTCCAGATGGATCCCGCCGAACGCCAGAACGGCGAAACACTCTGGGGCATGCGGCGCGCCATGTTGGGCGCACGGCAGTATTCCGCCCTGATCCGGCAACTGGACGCCGTGGCCGCGACAGGTAGCCGTCCGGATGCCGCCCGCGCCCAAACGATGCGTGGCGACATTCAGCTTGCCCAAAACAACATTGATGCCGCGGTGCTGGATTATCTCCGGACCGCCCTGCTGTTCACGGATATCCGGGATGCCAATATCCTCGGAGAAGCCTGCTTCAAAGCCGCCCAGACCCTCGAGCAGTTGCGCGATCCGCGTGCCAAGGAGATGTATCGCAAGGTGACGGCCGAATACAGCGCCTCGCCCTATGCGGCCCAGGCCCGCGCCAAAATGTAGGGTTTCGATTTAAAAAATAACGAAGGAGATCAAATCATGTCCAAGAAATTCAAACTGATCGCAGGGTGGGTGGCATTGTTCACCTTGGTCCTTTTGCCGCTCGCGGGCATGGCGCAGGAGCTGGAAATGGAAGGCGGCGGCGACATCGTGGATAGTGGCGGCGGGATGGGCTTGTGGGCCATCATTGCCGGTTCCGGCTGGCTGGGCATCGTCCTGTGGGGCGCCCTGTTTGCCTGTTCCGTGGCGGCGGCCTGGCTGGCCATCGATTTTTTCGTGACCATCAAACCCAAAAAAATCATCCCAGAGGATTTGGTGAACGATGTCCGCGAAGCCATGGAAGAGGGGGATGTCATCAAAGCCATGCAACGCTGCGAGCAGCAGCCCGGTGCACTCTCCAACATCTTGTTGGCCGGTTTCCGCAATGTGAAGGAAGGCTTTGAAGTCATCCAGGAGCAGGTGGGCGCGGCGGCGGATTTGGAAAGTGAAAAACTGATGCAACGGGTGTCCTACCTCAACATGTGCGGGAGCATTTCCCCCATGCTGGGCCTGTTGGGTACGGTGCAAGGTATGATTATGGCCTTTGCCAACCTGGCCACCACCCAAGCCGGCGCCGCACAGCAGTCCATGCTGGCGCTGAACATTGCCCAAGCCCTCTG
>JAISGX010000014.1 GCA_031262805.1 Verrucomicrobiota bacterium
AAGATGAAACGTCAAGCCCGCCCCCCCCCTGGAGCGGCGTTTCCTAGGGAAGCATGTTCCGGAATTCCTCGGCCCGCGCATCCAGCTCCCGACGGCTCACCTGCCGTAGACGGTCCACACTGAATGCTTCACAGGTATAGGCCGCCGTCACCGTGGCATTCACCAGGGCCTGGCGGAAGCCTTCCCGGTCCACTCTCCCCCGAGCGGCCAGCGTGCCGATCAAGCCACCAGCAAACGTATCCCCCGCTCCGGTGGGGTCCAGCACCTCCACCAAGGGCCATGCTGGAACAATCAGGATATCCTCCCGGCTCATCAAGAAGGCGCCGTGTTCCCCTTTTTTGATCAGCGCATACGTCGGGCCAAGATCCAGAATCTTCTGGGCCGCCTTCAGCAGGGAGCCTTTGCCCGTCAGGTGCCGGGCCTCGTGTTCGTTCACCGTCAGCAGATCCACGCGGGCGATCACCTTCAGCAGATCCTCCCGGGTTGTGTTGATCCATAAATCCATGGTGTCGAGCACAACGAACGGTTTTTCCTCCATTTGGTCGAGCACGTGCGCCTGCAGGGCGGGGGCAATGTTGCCTAGGCACAGGAATGGACTTTCGCGGTAGTCCGCCGGAATGATCGGATTGAAATCCGCAAACACATTCAAATCGGTCGAATTGGTCCGTCGGTTGTTCATATTGTCTTCGTAGATGCCGTCCCAATGGAAGGTTTTGCCTTTTTCGCGCTGCAGGCCCTGCAGATCCATGCCGGAATCTGTGAAGACATCGGTATATTCCTGAGGGAAATCCTCCCCCACCACGCCCACCAGGCCGGTTTTGGCGAACAGGGCGGACGCCACGCCCGTATAGCTGGCGGAGCCGCCCAGCAACTTGTCATGCCGTGCCTTGGGCGTTTGCACGCTGTCAAACGCCACCGAACCAACCACCACCACATCCGGAGTATTTCTTTCGCTCATGCTTGAATCCTTTTCTTAAAAACCGAGACTGGAAAAACTAGACGTCCTCGACCAGCATTTCTTCCACCAACTGGCATATCGCATGGATCATCATGCCATGCCCTTCCTGGATGCGTGCGGTCACGGAAGTCGATGCCACGCACAACACCTCGTCGGTCATGCCGGCCAAACGGCCGCCGCCACCGCCGCACAGGCCGATGGTCCACAGCCCCGCCTGCCGGGCGGCATCCACGGCGGCGCACACATTGGGCGCCTGGCCGCTGGTGGAAATGGCCAGCAGGACATCCCCCTTCCTCCCGAGCGCCTCCACCTGCTTGGCAAACACCCACTCAAAGGCATAATCATTCGCAATGGAAGTCAACACGGAGGAATCGGTGGTGAGGGCAACCGCCGCATAAGGCTTGCGCTCCAACAGAAACCGGTTCACCAGCTCGGCCGCCAGATGCTGGGCATCGGCGGCGCTGCCGCCATTGCCGCAAATCAATAATTTGCCGCCGTTGCGGAGGCGCTCGGCCAAACCGGCCGCCACCGCCTCAATCCGGGGCCGCAGCACCGTCAATACTTCATGCGCCGCGTCCAAATGGCCGCCGGCAAATTCATCCCAATCCATGAAAACCGCTCCCGTCTTACCCAGCTTCGATGTCCGCACCGCGTTTGCGGGAACGGATCTCATTGACTTCCACGGCAATGCCTTCCAGATCGCACGCACCCAGATGCTCCTCCAGAATCTCACGCACGCGGACCTGCACTAGCTTCCCGAGCTCCGGAATTTGGGTGCCGGCACGAACGCCAAGCACCAGCCCGACCTGTAGCGCGCCTCGTTTGGCGCGCAGGGCGGACTTCAGCCACACGATGGCGGCAAATTCATCCTTCAGGCCGTCCAGATATTTTTGGATGGCATCCGTGTTCACACTGACCGTTCCATTCTCATTCTCAAATGTGATGAAGGACCGGCGGCGGCGCCAGCTCAGCCCGGTCAAGAGGAAGGTGAACAGATAGACCAAGAGCCCCGCCCCAATCAACACGCGGACCCAGACGGGCCAAGCCAGAACCAAATTCAAGGCCTGGTGGGCGCACTCCGGAAACCCGCCCGCCAGCATCAAAGCCAGACCGGCGGCGGCAATCGCGATATACAAAATGAATCCAAGCAAAAAATGGATGATTTTCATGACAACTCTCCTGCTTTCCATATCGTATATACCCCACCCCTCGCAGGCTTGCACTCTAAAAATATGGCGAGCGGATGTATGCAGAGCAATCCACAGGCACATCCGCGCCCAAAAGGCCATTCCCATTTGAAAGGCCGGGAGTCGGCGGCGGCCTGCCCAATCTGCCGCCTGGCCCGTTAGGATTTTCCACTCCATGGAAACTTTTTTTCCAATGAGTGGAAAATTCAGGAATCTTTTTTCCAACGCATGGAAAATGGAATCGAAAGTGTCTCAAACAACGGCCTCGGGGAACGAGGCGCCGGTGGTGGCCCGGCGGCGGCATCATACGTGTAGCTATAAGCTCAAGGTTCTGGCGCAGGCGGATCGTTGCACCCAGCAGGGGAAACTGGTGGCTTTGGCTCGCCGCGAGGAGCTATATGCATCTACTCTGAACCGCTGGAAAGAGTGGAGCAGGCAGGAAAACCCCATCGGAACGGCGGGAGCTTCAAACAACCTTTTCAACTTGGGTTTGGATCACCTTTATGACAAATGGAGGGGAGATAGATGGGCCGGATATATTTTCGTCAAAGCGGAGCTACGTAGAAGCAGCCAAAAAATGAAGATTTCATTTTTGAGAGTCCTTTACGCCACCCGACACTCTCTTAATTTAGCACTTGTTTCATGGGAGAAATATAAAAGGGACAACCGCAAATCAGGACTCGACACGGTTGCGGTTTTGCGCAACACCGTGGTCCACTGGTGCGCCGCCCTGCATATCTATGCCTGACCAGTATGAACCAATTCGATGGACATGCTAGAGCAGGACGGCCCGCAGGAAAAACTCATCCTCTTCGTCAATGGCCTCCATCACCATCCAGCGGTCGGCTTCCAACTGACGCTTGAGCGTCTCGGCATCCGGCATGATATCCCCCTGCATGACGGCATGGCGGCCATGAATTTCATTCAACCGGGCACTCCCCTCCAAATTGGCGATCACAAGCTGGCCATCCGTGGCCAACGCCCGGCGGCACTTCTGTAGAAATGGACGCGGGTTTTTCAAATGGGGATAAAAACGAAAACACAAAATCAAATCCCAAGAGCCCTCTTCCATCTCCACCGTTTCCGCGTCCGCCTGCTCCACCAGCACTTGCGGAAACTCCTCGGTGAACCGACGCGCATGGGACAACATCCCCTCGGAAGAATCGAAGGCCCACACGTGACCATCGGCACCCACCCACTCCGCCAGCCGGACCGTCAGCACGCCCGCTCCGCAACCGGGCTCCACCACGCATTTGCCGTCCAGCGCCCCCAGGCGGTCCCGCAGGCGCTCCAAACGGGCTTCATGCTCGGGGCGGAACGCCAGCGGCATACGGCCTTTTGCCATGGTTTCAAAAAAACGATTCGATTCCATCGCCCGGGAAGATAGGGCTCTTCCGCCCTGTCCGACAAGATAAAACCTTGCTCCCGCCTTCTTGGGACGGCAGACTGCTGGAATGAAGATCGGCCTTCTATCCGATACACATAATCATCTGCCGGAAACCCGGCATGCGTTGGCGCTTCTGATGGCGCAAAACGTTGGGCATTGTGTCCATTGTGGGGATGTCGGGGAGGACATTCTGCCCCTCTTATCCGCCGCCTGTGTGGAAGGGGACATCCGTGCCCATGTGGCGCTTGGTAATTGTGATGCTCCTTCTTCCGGAGCGCTTCGCTTCCTGCCCCAAGGCGCCCGCTTGGAGATGGGGCGGGTGCTGACCTTCGAGCTGGAAGGCCACGCCTGCGCCGCCGTGCATGGGGATGATGCCCGCCTCCTGGCCACCCTGCTACAATCCCAGGCCTACGCCTACCTCTTCACCGGCCATACGCACCAACCCACCGCCCGCCGGGAAGGCCGGACATGGCTTCTGAATCCCGGCTCTCCGGCCCGGCCACGAAATGGGCCGGCCACGGTGGCGGTGCTCGACCTCGCCACCGGAAACCCCATCTGGCTTCCCTGCTGAAGCCTCGTTTCCCCTTTCCTTTTCCCTGCCGACAACCCGGAACAGGAAAGACCAAATGTTGTGTGAATATGGGGCTTGCGTAATTTTCACCCAAAAGGCAAACTAAGAAAAACAACGAAAACCTAACAGGAGAAACAGGATGAAAAAGTGGATTGTATTGACTCTTGCCGTGTTGTTCGTCCTTCCAGCCGCTCACGCGGGCATTGGCGCCTTTGGTTCATGGTGGAACAGCAAAGATTATGACACGCTTTACGGCGGCGGCATCCGCTTGGGCATGGAAATTTTCAGCGGCCTAGGAGTGGAAGCGCGCGGGTCGTATCTGACCACCAACGGAGACAACCCGGACATGAGCGTGGTTCCGTTGGAAGTCATGGCCCTTTGGAAGCTGAGCGTCAGCGAATTCATCAAGCCGTATATCGGCGCGGGCGTGGGCTATTACATCAAGGACGTGGATTGGGACAACCATCATGATCTGGATGTGCGCATCAAGGACAACGATTGCGTCGGCTATTTCGGCGTGGGCGGCGTGGATATTCAAATTGGCCCTGTGACGCTTTTCGGCGAAGCCAAGTATAACCTGATCCAGGACGATGATGAGTTCGAATGGCGCGGCGGCAATTTGGAGGAAACCTATTCCTTGGACGGCCTCTGCGTGAACGTCGGCGTGAAATTCGGCTTCTAATCCAAGCCGGTTCCTCCCTGCGCCTCTCCCGCCCAGACAGGCGTTTTTTGTGCTCCGCTCAACCGAGCTTCCGTAGGAATTCGAAATTACACATCCGCACTTCCGGCGTGCCATCAGGATCGCGTAGAAGTTGGCCACTCGGAAGTAGCGTCAGCAGGAAATGCGTTCCGCGCAGGTAGGTGCTTTCAAAGCCTGCACTGGTCAACAGCCGGGCCATCTTTTTCATCACTGCGTCAAACTCCTCCGGCCGGATGATGCCCGACTCCACCGCCTGCACGGCATTCAGCCCCCGGCAATGGCGGCGCTGGGAATCCTCCTGCGCCAGAACCTCGTCCAAACCATTCCAGAAGCCCCAGATCACGATATAATTCCTCTCCCGCTGCAGGATGGGCATGTTCCCCGGCATCCGCCACCCCTCATGGCTGGCATAGCGGCGAGGGTCCAGACTCTCCGGCGGCAGTGTGGATTGGTGCCCCAGCATGTAGATGGCGCGCGGATACGTCGTCGGCACCCCCGCCGCCTCCAGCTGGAAGGCAAATGCAAACTCCTCAAAAGGGCTGTTGTAGCCATGGGCGGCATGCGCAGCCGATGTTTCGGCCGAATCCGGCATATCCCCCACGTGCGAAACCTTCCAAACCAGCTGGATTTCATCCTTGGTTTTGGTGTGATAGACTTGGGCCGTTTCCGAAAGGCTCTCCCGCGGCGTGCGGCGCCAGCGCTCGGGTTGAAAATAGTCAAACAGGTTTGGGTCGTGCCCCACCACCCACAGTTTGCCGTTGGTGCTCTCGCAATCCCCATGGACATAGTCCACTCCCATAATCCGCATGGGATACAGGTGTTCGGGAAATGCCGCGGGCGGGGCAAAGCGGTCCCGCTGCCGCTCCAAATACGCCTGGCGGCGGGAACGCTTGACCTCCTCTTCGTATTTCGGTGTGCGGGCCAGCAGCTCGAAATCCACCAAAGCATACGCAGGGTTTCCATTCTTTGTTTTCAACAGCGTGCCGTCCTCTAGGGGCCGGACGATCACATGCTGCGGCTTCACATCCAGCACACGGAATCCCGTCTGCCACATGTCCGTGATGGAGCGGTGCATCATTTCCTCTGGAAAACTGCGCGGCTCCCCCTTTGAATCCGTGCCGCCCGGCGGCTCCGTCTCCGCCGCCGTCAACGCCAGTGGATCCGTACAGGAAACCCCCTTGATCCATTCGTAAATCAAAATATACTGCCGGTAGATATCCAGCTCCACATCCCGGAACTTGGCCTTCTTTTGGGCCATTTTCGTCTGGGAACGTCCCGTCTGCCAGAGCTCCAGCCGCTTTGCCGGCACATAAATGGCCAATGGTTTATGCGTCCGGATCACCCCAGGGCGGCTCCGTGCGCGCATTTCCATCAGGAGGGAAAACTCCTCATATGGTGAATTAAACTCCGCCTCGATGAACTTGTTGAGGGTGAAGGTATCCATGGGAACCGCCTCGCCCACGCGACACCATTTCACCACCAGATCCTTGCTCACGCCATCCATCGGTTTGGTTCGAACGCGATAGACCCGGCTGGTTCCCTGCAGTTTTTCCCGGCTTTTCTTGAACCACTCGCCTTCAAACCAGCTCTCCGGAAGCAAATGCCCCACAAATGGCTTTCCAAAGCGGGTCACATACAAATCCGCACCATCCGAAAGCTTGTAATGCCCGTATTGGACATTCAAAAACGCCTTCGGCTCCGGGG
>JAISGX010000019.1 GCA_031262805.1 Verrucomicrobiota bacterium
GGAGAATCATCCCCTCGATGGTCTGGAGCGCGGCGGGCTGAAGCGGCGGAATAAGCGGCGCCATTTCGGGCCGCTGTTGCAAATAGTGCGCCACCAAGGAATCCAGCGCGTTCACCTGCGCACCGGCCGATGCCGACAAACAGAGCGAGAAGATCAACACGCCCAGCAGAAGCATAGAACCATTGCAATGAGATTTTATTTTACCACTCCGCCTTTTGCGTCACATTCAACTTGTCGCCTCCGTCACGAAGCCCAGTGTCCCACGGACAACGGACCAGCTAAAGCAAATCTTAAACCTATTCTCATTTTCCCGCGCCTCCCTCATGGTGTCAAGGCCTGATTTGTGGGTGTCTGCCCCTGCTCCTCCTCATGCACCGCAACAAGCTATTTCCGGACCACACAGGTTTTTCCATGCGTTGGAAAAAAGATTCCGGAATTTTCCACTCATTGGAAAATAAGTTTCCATGGAGTGGAAAATCCTAACGGGCAGGCCCGGCAGATTGGGCAGGCCGCCGCCGATTCCTGGCCATGCCCTCGCTGGGCCCGGCGCGAATGGTTCTGCCCAACTCCAAGTGCCCGGCCGGACGTTTGGAATTCCGACGTGCGGGCACAATATGCCCCCATCGAATCTTCCCGGGAACGGACACTCAGGGATGGGTCAGAATTTCCGCCGGGCCGTCGGAGACAATCAGTACCGTGTGCTCGAAGTGAGCGGAAGGTTTGCGATCATGGGTTTTGACGGTCCAGCCGTCGGGCATTACGTCGATTCGAAAAGTGCCTTGATTAATCATGGGTTCAATGGCCAAGGTCATGCCGGACTTCAACAAGGCCCCGGAGCCTCCTTTGCCGAAATTCGGGATCTGGGGATCCTCATGAAGTCTCCGACCGACACCGTGACCGCAATAATCACGCACCACGCCAAACCCTGCGGCTTCCGCCACCTTTTGGACGGCATGCCCAATATCTCCCACCCGCTTTCCCGCACGGGCCGCATCAATACCCGCCATCAAGGATTCCCGACACACGTGGCATAAATGCTCGGTTTCAGGAGCGATTGTTCCCACCAGAACCGTTATCGCATTGTCCCCGATGAATCCTTCGGTCTCCACACCCAAATCAATGCTGACAATATCTCCTGAATTAATAACCCGGGAGCCGGGAATGCCATGCACAACTTCCTCATTCAAGGAAATGCACGTATAGCCCGGGAAGCCTCCATACCCAAGGAATGCACTTTTCACTCCCAACTCCCGCATCCGCTGGGCAGCGTAGGCATCGAGATCTCCTGTCGTCATCCCAGGGGCCACTTGGGCCGCCACATCGGCCAATATCAAAGCAGAAAGGCGACAGGCTTTCCGCATGGATTTCATTTCGTTACTGGTTTTGATGGGAATCATGATTTTCTCTTCTGCTCATATTTTTCACACTCTTCGCCACATGAGAATATACTGTGGGTTCAAATGATTTTCCTCCAGCGAAAAAGCATCATCGGAAGCAGAACACATTCTGCGCACAAAAAAAGAGAGTCCGAAGACTCTCTTTTCACTTTGCCGCAGCCTATGCCAGCTGCTCCAGCATTTCCTTGGCAGCTTCCTGCGGTGTTTCACCCGCATTAATCCGCACAAGAACACCTTTTTTCTCATAGAAGTCAATCAGGCTGGCGGTCTGCCTCTGGTATACGTCTAGGCGATTCAGGACCGTGGCTTCGGTGTCATCCGGACGTTGATAGAGCTGTCCACCACACCGATCACAGATTCCTTCCACTTTCGGAGGGATGTTGGTGATATGGTACACGGCGCCGCAGTTTTTACAGATGCGTCGCCCACTCAAGCGGCTGACAATCACCGGCGTAGGCACTTCCAGCAGAAAGACCTGACTGATCACTCCGCCTGCTTTGGTCATGGCCTCATCCAACAACCGAGCTTGCTCCAGCGTACGGGGAAACCCATCGAACATATATTTATCGTCCAACCCGCCCTGGGAAAGCCGTTCTTCCACAATGCGCATGATGACATCATCCGGAACCAGCTCGCCTTTATCCATAAAGGATTTGGCTTCCAGACCTGTCGGCGTACCCGCCTTGACGGCCTCCCGCAACATATCCCCGGTGGAGATATGGATGAAGTCCGTAGCGTTCTTCACACTTTCCGAGAGGGTCCCTTTCCCTGCTCCGGGGGCACCCAAGAGAATAATGGCTTTCATGGTCTCGCTCCTTTCAGCAATTACCGGCGACCGCGCAAATGCCCTTTACGAAGGAAACCGTCGTAGTGGCGAGTCACCAAGTGCGATTCAATTTGCCGCATGGTATCCAGCATGACGCCGACAATGATAAGCAGGCTAGTACCGCCAAAGAACTGGGCAACCATTCCAGGAATATTGAATGATGTCGCCAAAATCATCGGCAAGACGGCAATAATGGTCAGGAAAACCGCACCGGCCAGTGTGATTCTCGTCATAACACGATCCAAAAATTCAGCGGTTGGTTTTCCGGGACGAATGCCGGGAACATATCCGCCGTATTTTTTCAAATCGTCGGCAATCTGCACTGGATGGAATTGCGTCGCCACCCAGAAGTACGAGAAAAAGAGAATCATAAGGGAATAGAGAATGACATATACCGGCCGACCATATCCCAAGTGCATCGTGGCAAATGCCTTCGTCCAATCGAAGGGAAGGATCATCAAAATCCGCTCGGGGAACATCAAAATGGCCTGTGCAAAAATGATGGGCATCACACCGGAATAGTTGACCCGAAGGGGCATATAGGTGCTTTGACCGCCATATGTCTTGCGCCCCACCACCCGCTTGGCATATTGCACCGGAATCTTCCGCTGGGCTTGGGTGACGGCGATAACGCCACCAATCACCAGAAAGGCCAATGCCACCATGGCAACCAGCGTGAACATGCTTGCGGAACCTGAACGGAACATATTGATGGCTTGATCAATGGCCCCGGGCAAGCGGCTAACAATGCTGATGGTGATGATGAGCGAAATGCCGTTGCCGATGCCCCGTGCGGTGATTTGCTCACCCAACCACATCAGCAACATGGTCCCCGTGGTCATGGTGAGAATGCTGAGCATGATGAAGGGCCACTTGGACATGGTGACGATGAGTTCGCCATCCATCACCTGCAGGCCCAATGCTTCAGGACGAAGCAGGACGGCAGAAAAGCCATACCCTTGAATGATACAAAGCGCTACGGTCAGGTAGCGGCCGTATTGAATAATCTTTTGCCGACCAGCATCGCCTTCCCTTGCCAAGCGTTCCAAGGAGGGAACCACGGCGGTGAGCAGTTGCAAAATGATGGAGGCGCTGATGCTAGGCATGATGCCCAAGGCACCGATGGCGGCTTGAGTGAGCGCTCCCCCGCTGAATAAATCCAGCAACCCCATGAATCCAATGCCGCCGCCTTGCGCGGCCATGCGGTCCACAATGGACTGCAATGCCGCCGCATCCACCCCGGGGGTGGGAATGACGGCAATCAGACGGCAGACGAAGATCAGCGCAATGGTAAAGAAAATGCGCTGCCGCAACTCGGGAATCTTCAGACTGTTAGTGAAAGCGGAAAGCATGGGGGCCCCTTTCGGTTGAGGTCGATCAAATTACTTCGCAGGTCCCGCCGGCGGCCTCGATTTTGGATTTGGCTGTTGCACTGAAGGCATGGGCCTTGACCGTACGGGCTTCGGAGATTTCCCCGCCGCCCAGAATCTTGATTGGGCTCTTTCCGCTGACGCGGCCGGCGTTTACCAGTGTTTCCGGTGTGATATCGCCACTGATGGACTTGACCAGCTCGCCAATGTTCAATGCGGCATATTCCACCCTATTGGGACTAGTGAAGCCACGCTTCGGGATGCGGCGGATCAGGGGCATCTGACCACCTTCAAACAACGCACGGTGCTTATGGCCGGTGCGGCTCATCTGCCCTTTGTTACCTTTACCGGAGGTGCGGCCCTTGCCGGACGATTCACCACGGCCAACACGCGTACGGCGTTTTTTGGCGCCTTTATTGTTCTTTAATTCATGCAAATTCATGGTTCTTCCCCTTTCCGGTTATTGGCGCAATGCGTTCACTTCTTCGCGCGAGCGCAGTTGCATCAGCCCGTCCATGGTCGCTTTGACAACGTTCAAGGCGCTGGTGGCGCCCAGAGATTTGGCCAAGACATCCTTCACTCCGGCCAATTCGAGCACCGCACGGGCACCGCCGCCGGCAATCACACCGGTTCCTTTGGAGGCGGGCTTGAGCATGACGCGGGATGCCCCACAACGGCCCATCACTTCATGGGGAAGCGTGCGGTCGTTCATGGTCACGGGGACCATACTTTTCCGGGCCAGTTCGGTTGCCTTGCGAATGGCATCGGCATTCTCACGGGCCTTGCCCAGTGCAAAACCGACCCGGCCATCGCGATCGCCCACCACCACCAAAGCGGAAAAGCTGAAGCGGCGGCCTCCCTTGACCACTTTGGCGCAACGGTTGACTTCCACAACGCGCTCGGTGGCTTCTGCGGGATTCCTCTGTTCTTCGTTCTTCTTTACTTCACGTTTCATCCGTTTTCCTCAATGCCTTGGAGGCTTAGAACTTCAGGCCGCCTTCGCGCGCGGCATCCGCGAGCGCCTGCAACCGTCCACGATAGGCAAATCCACCGCGATCAAAGACAACCTGGGAAATTCCCTTGTCCTGTGCGGCTTTGGCGGCGAGCGAACCAAGTTGCTTCGCCGTTTCGATGTTCAATTTCTGCCCTTTGAGCTCGCCGGAAATCGTCGATACGGCAGCCAATGTCTTGGCGGCGGAATCGTCGATAAACTGCACATAGAAGTGTTTGTTGGAGACAAACACACTCATACGCGGACACTCGGCGGTGCCCTGCACCTTGCGGCGCAGGCGCAAATGCCGACGGACCCGATAATCTTTGAGATTCTTTACTTTCATGATTATGCCACCGTTTTCCCAGCTTTCCGACGCACACGCTCATCTTTATACCGAATGCCTTTGCCTTTATAGGGCTCGGGCGGACGGAAGGAGCGAATACGCGCACTCACTTGTCCCACCAATTGCTTATCAATGCCGCCGACGCGCAACTGGGTGCTGTCGGTCATCGTCACCGTCACACCGTCCGGAACCGTATAGTTCACCGGATGGGAGTATCCCACGTTGAGGGTCAACTGGTTGCCAACGATGCTGGCCCGGTATCCCACACCTTGGATTTCCAGGTCGCGGGTATAGCCGTCCTTCACCCCTACAAGCATGTTGTTGAGCAATGCACGGGTGGTTCCGTGATCGGAACGGCTCTGCTTATCATCGCCTTTTCGAACGACGGTCAGCGTGGAGCCTTCCACTGAAATGGCCACCGTCACCGGGATCTTCAACATCAATTCGCCCTGCGGACCTTTCACCGTGGCCATCCCGTCGGTCTCGGTATAGGTTACACCGGCCGGCAAGGTAATAGGTTGTTTGCCAATTCTCGACATACTTTCTTCTCCTGCCTCCGATTACCAGACCTGACAGAGCACTTCACCGCCGACATGGGCGGCACGGGCCTCCCGGTCGGACATGACGCCCCGGCTGGTGCTCAGCACTGCCGCACCCAAGCCTCCACGAACACGCGGAATATCGCTGGCGGCGACATAGCAGCGAAGACCGGGCTTGCTAATCCGGCGAAGCTGCTGGATGATCGGCTTTTCGTTATAGTCATACTTCAAGACGATACGCAGGCTTTTTTTACCTTCGTCTTCGCCTTCCGCTACATCGGCGATGTAGCCTTCTTTTTTCAAGATCCGGGCGATCTCCGCTTTGAGGCGGGAATGGCCCATTTCCACGACCGGCAAACCGGCCTTACTTGCATTGCGGATGCGTGTCAGCATATCCGCGATTGGATCAGAACAACTCATCGTTTACTCTCCGTCCTACCAACTTGCTTTCACGACACCGGGAATTTTCCCTTCCGAAGCCAATTCGCGGAAGCAAATACGGCACAGTTGGAATTTCCGGATATACGCACGGGAACGCCCGCAACGCCGGCACCGGCAATATTTGCGAACGGCGAACTTCGGTTCGCACGACGCCTTCACCATCCATGATGTTTTAGCCAAGGTCTTCCTCTCTTTCCGCCGTTATGCGTTCGCAAAGGGCATACCCAGAAGCTTCAAAAGCTCCTTGGCATCCGCATTGTTTTTCGCCGTCGTTACAATTGTGATGTCCATGCCCTGAACGCGTTTGACTTTGTCCGCTTCAATCTCGGGGAACAAGGTCTGCTCTTTCAGGCCCAAGGTATAATTTCCGCGTCCATCGAAGGCTTTGGCGGGAATACCGCGAAAGTCGCGAACACGGGGCAGGGTGGCGTGAATCAGCCTCTCCAGAAACTCGTACATCCGGTTTCCTCGGAGGGTCACTTTTGCCCCAATCGCCATGCCTTCGCGCAACTTGAAGTTTGAAATGCTTTTAGTTGCTTTTGTGATGGCCGGGCGCTGCCCTGTGATTTTCGCCAGATCGTCGGATACGGTTTTGAGCGTATCACGGTCGACCAAGGCATTCACCGACATGTTAATCACCACTTTTGAAAGCCGAGGAATATCCATCGGGGAGGGATACTTCCCGCCTTCCTTCAGGGCTTTCACCACTTCTTTTTGATATTTGTCTTTCAGAACCGACATGCTCAACCGCCTATTCCTTATCCATCTTCTTTGAGCCGCGGGTCACCACGACCAGTTTGGAAGCCGCCATGGGAGCTTCCTTGGTCACAATGCCGCCGTTTGGATTGTCCTGCGACTTGCGCAGGTGTTTCTTGACGAAGTTGAATCCTTCGACCAACACGCGGCCCTTTGAGGGATACACCTTCAAGACCTTTCCGGTCTTTTTGCCGTCGGCATCCGCACCGGAAAGTGCACGGACAACATCGCCACGGTGGACATGCATTTTGATCTTGTTCATCACAGCACCTCCGGCGCAAGCGAGATGACCTTCATATAGTTCAATTCGCGCAACTCACGGGCGACAGGGCCGAAAATACGGCTACCACGCGGATTCTTCTGCTCGTCGATCAGCACCACGGCATTGTGGTCAAATGAAAGGGTCGATCCATCGGGGCGGCGGATGGGCGCTGCCGTGCGCACAATCAGCGCCTTGGCGACATCTCCCTTCTTGACCATGCCAACGGGCTGGCATTCCCGGATGGACACCTTGATGATGTCCCCGATGTGCGCAACCGTTTTGCGCTGTCCAAGCACTTTGATGCACTTGGCCAAGCGGGCCCCGGTGTTATCCGCCACCGGCAATTCGGTTTCCATCTGGATCATTTCGACACCTCGTTTCCACTGGCACGGGCGGAAATCTCCACCAAACGCCACCGCTTCGTCTTGCTCAGCGGGCGGGTTTCGGCAATGATCACTTTGTCACCCTTCTTCGCCTCGTTCTTCTCATCGTGCGCGTAGTATTTCTTGCTACGGCGCAGGATTTTACCATAGACTGGATGTGCAATGCGGCGTTCCGCCTGCACGATCACTGTCTTGTTCATGGCGTCGCTCATCACAACGCCAACGCACTCCTTGCGCAGATTTCTTGTTTCAGTCGTCATATCCCTCTACCTCGCAGCTTTCACCTGGTTCATGACCGTCTTGATGCGCGCGATCTCGCGCTTGACCAGCCGGATGCGGTCGGGCTTCTCCAGCTGCCCGGAGGCTTGCTGAATGCGCAGGTTGAACAATTCCTTTTCAGCGTCGCGGCGCTTCTGCATGAGCTCGTCAGCCGATAAATCACGGATTTCTTTTGCCTTCATCGTTTTCCCTTTCGCCCTTACAGGGTCACGCCCCGGCGCACGAATGTGGTGCGAATCGGCAATTTGGTGGCGGCGAGCCGCATGCAGGCAACCGCCTGTGTTTCGGAAACGCCATCCATTTCAAAGAGAATGCGCCCCGGACGAACCACGGCCACCCATCCTTCGATGGCGCCCTTGCCCTTGCCCATGCGGACTTCCAAGGGTTTCTTGGAATAGGATTTATCCGGGAAAATGCGGATCCACAGCTTTCCTTTACGCTTCATTTCACGGTTGATGGCCACACGGCAGGCTTCAATCTGAATATTGGTGATCCAACAACGTTCCATGGCGCGCAGGCCATATTCACCGAACGCCAGGGTATTGCCGGACATCGCATTGCCTTTGCGGGAACCGCGCTGGCTTTGGCGATACTTCACACGTTTAGGCATAAGGGGCATATGACTTCTCCTTGCTCGGGGCCGGGGCCGCCGTTTCGGGCTTCAAGCAGATCCAGCACTTCACTCCGATCTTACCGGCCATGGTGTTGGCCTCCGCGAAACCATACTGCACATTTGCACGCAGAGTCTGCAGGGGAACCTTACCGACCATGTAGTGCTCGGTACGGGCCAATTCCGCTCCACCCAAGCGACCGCAGGCCTGCACACGGATGCCCTGAGCGCCCATATCCATGGCCAACTGCAGGGCGCGCTTCATAGCGCGGCGGAAGGCCACGCGTCGTTCAAGCTGCAGCGCGATGTTTTCCGCCACGAGCTGGGCGTTGGAGTCCGGGTTGCGGACTTCCTTGATCTCCACATAAATTTCCTTGCCGGTCTTGACGCTAAGCTCTTCGCGAAGCTTGTCAATGCCCTCGCCCTTGCGGCCGATGAGCACGCCGGGACGAGCCGTATAGATGGTCACTCGCGCACGCTGAGCATACCGCTCAATGACGATGTCGGCCACCGCCGCATCCTTCAAGCGCTTGCGTGCGATTTCGCGAATGACCAGATCTTCATTCAGCAGGTTGCCGAATTCTTTTCTCTCCGCAAACCAGCGGCTTTTCCACTCTTTGTGGACCGCCATACGGAACCCAATCGGATTAACTTTTTGGCCCAAAATGTGCCTCCTGTACTCTTTCCTAAATCCGCCTACTTCTTTTTCTTTGCCGGCTTTTCATCCGTCAACGTCACGCGAATGTGGCCCATCTTTTTCCGGATGGGGGACGCACTGCCGCGGGCCCTCGGCCAATAACGAGGAATGCTGGGACCATTTTCCACGACCGCCTGCGCCACATACAACTTGTCGGCGGAGAGGTCCGCATTGTTTTCCGCATTGGCAATGGCCGATTTCAACGTCTTGGCAATACACACCGCTGCTTTGCGCTTGTTCAATTCGACCACCTGGAGCGCTTCACCCACGCTCTTGCCTTGAATGGCACGAGTGAGGTCACGCGCCTTGGTAGGCGTCATCCGCACATATTTCGATACTGCTTTGATTTCCATGTTCTATTCCTTAGGGACCTTCCGGTCTTATCAAGACCGCCCGGTCCCCCATTTGGGGGGCCTCGCCGCGCACCGTCTCCTCGACCACTGCACCGGCGATTTTCTCTCTCACATCCACGACGCGGATTCGCGCCACACGCCGCTGGTCTCTCATGACCGTCAGCGGAAGCCCGTACCGCACTCCTTGCTGGGCGCCCCGATCCAGAACCACCAATCCCAGTTCCATATTCGCATCCACGATATGAGCTTCAATCGGCGCATCCGCCATCGGTTTTGGTTCCGTTCCCGCCGCCTGTGCCCGCCGTGCTTCCATTACATCAAGCGCGGCCTGCGCTTCGGCCAAGTTTTCACTCAGCCTGCGATTCCGCCGGGTTTGTTCCTCCAGATTCTGTTGCAATCCGGAAATCTCTTCCACCAAGCGGGTCATCACCAGCTGGGATTCCCTCGTCACCAAGTCCAACAATTCGTCGTTTAAGCCATCCGCCGCGCCTCCCACGGCCGCTGCTGCGTGCCCATTCGTGCGGATGTCGTTGTTTTCTACATCATCCGACGCGGACAGCACCGCATACACGGCCGTCTCCGCCTCGATCAGGGGTTCGGGTGCTTCCACCGGAATTCCCTCTTCAAGACGTGCCGACGCGGACGCCGGCGCTTCCATCAAAGAACCTTTTGGCTGCCGCCGCCCACCAAACCACCAGCCGGCGGCCACAGCCGCTCCCAACACTGTCACAGCCAAAACCAGCTGCACCCCATGTCGGAGCATCCATCTCATCCAGTCAACTATTTCAGCGACACGGTCTTATCCGTGGCGGCGCCATGGCGGCGGAATGTACGCGTGGGTGCAAATTCACCCAGACGGTGGCCGACCATATTTTCCGTCACGAACACACTCGTGAACACTTTTCCGTTGTGGACGGTGAACGTGTGCCCGACAAATTCAGGCAAAATCATGCTACGGCGCGACCACGTCTTGATCGGGCGCTTGGCACCGCTGGCGTTGAGTGCATCCACCTTTTTGATGAGGTGGTCTTCCACATACGGACCTTTTTTGATTGAGCGTGCCATGTTACTACTTCTTCCTACGTTGTACAATAAATTTTCCGGAAGGCTTGCGGCGGCTACGCGTCCGTTTGCCCTTGGTCAACTGGCCCCAAGGCGTCACCGGGTGACCACCACCACTACTACGACCCTCGCCACCGCCCATCGGATGATCCACCGGATTCATGGCCACGCCGCGAACGGTCGGGCGGATGCCCTTCCAGCGCTTGCGACCGGCTTTGCCCATGGAGATGTTTTCCTTTTCCAGGTTTCCGACCTGGCCAATGGTGGCATAGCAATTCACGCTGATCCTGCGGATTTCACCGGAAGGCAACTTGATCTGCGCATAGGCATTATCGCGGGAGGCAATGCGGGCCACCATGCCAGCGCTCCGCACCAGCTTGGCACCGGCGCCGGGCACCAGTTCCACGGCATGCACAGTCATGCTCAACGGAATCATGCTCAACGGCAAGGCGTTTCCATCCGCCGGCTCGGCTTTCGGGCCAGCCATAACCTTAGCCCCCACCTCTAGGCCATTGGGGGCCAGAATGTAGCGCTTTTCACCATCGGCGTAGGCCAGCAGGGCCAACCGGGCGGAACGGTTGGGGTCATATTCAATGGCCTGCACCGTCGCGGGAATGTTCAGTTTGTCAAAACGCTTGAAATCCACCTCGCGGAGGAATTTCTTGTGGCCACCGCCGCGATGGCGGACGGTGATGCGGCCCTGGGAATTCCGGCCCGCTTTGCTTTTTTTGATCTTGATTAACTTGCGTTCCGGACGTTTCTTGCTCACCCCTTCGAAATCCGAAAGGGTGGTAAAGCGCAGGCTCGCGGTGTTCGGCTTGTATTTTTTCAGGCCCATGTTCGAATCCTCACTATGCCATTTCGATGGATTGACCGTCTTCCAACGTCACCACCGCACGCTTCCACGCCGGTGTGCGCCCATAGGACGCGGTACGCAGGCGTTTGGCCTTGCCCTGCCGGGTCATGGTGTTGACTTCCTTGACCTTGACATTAAACTGCTGCTCCACCGCGCCGCGAATTTCCATTTTGTTCGCTTTGCGGTCCACTTCAAACAGATACTGGTTCCCCGTCTCTTTCAAGCGGGTTCCTTTCTCTGTCATCAATAACTTCTTGATGATCCGGCTCTTCATCTCATTCCCCTTCCGAAATACGCGTTTGCAGAGCTTCCAAGCCCGCCGCATCCGTCAAAATCAGCGGATAGCGCGTCACTTGATAGGTATTGACCTGCGCGGCCGTCGTCACTTCCACTTTGGGCACATTCCGCGCCGCCATGTTCAGGTTCTTGTTCGATTGTGCCGTCACAAACAACACCGCCTTCGAACCACCCACCTTCTTCAGCAATCCGGCCAATACCTTGGTCTTGGGCTCCATGTTTTCCAATCCGTCGGCCACGGCCACGGCTCCGGTGGCGATCTTGTCGCTCAAGGCTCGGCGAAACGCCAACGCCACAGTCTTTTTATTGACCTTCTTGGAGTAATCCCGGGGATGGGGGCCGAACACCACGCCGCCGCCGCGCAAAATCGGCGAACGGTTGGAACCGCGGCGGGCCCGGCCAGTTCCTTTTTGCTTGAACGGTTTGGCGCCGCCACCGGACACCTCCGAACGCTTCTTGGTTGAAGCCGTTCCGGCACGAAGTCCCGCACGGTATGCGGTGATCACATCCAGCACGGCCTGGGAACCGCGCTTCAGTTCCATGACGCCTTCGGCGAAATCCTTTTCGCCAGCGGCATCGCCACTCAGATTATAAATGGATACTTTGCTCATGACGCCTACGCCTTTTTGATTGCTTTGCGAACCAGCACAATGCCGCCCGAGGGGCCGGGCACCGCACCTTCCAGCAACAATGCGTTCTCGTCGGCCAGCACCTTGACTACCCGCATGTTCTGGGTCGTAATATCCACCGAACCCATCTGGCCCGGCATTTTCTTGTTTTTAAACACACGGGCCGGCCATTCGCGATTTCCGATGGAACCGGGACGGCGCAACCAGGCGCCACCGTGGCTGGCGCGTCCACCGCGCATCTTGTAGCGGCGAATGACGCCCTGGAAGCCGCGGCCCTTGGTATGGCCCAGCACATCCACGAATGACACACCGTCAAACAG
Organism: Verrucomicrobiota bacterium; assembly: GCA_031262805.1. Classification (GTDB taxonomy): domain Bacteria; phylum Verrucomicrobiota; class Kiritimatiellia; order CAIQIC01; family Lenti-01; genus JAISGX01. The sequence continues at coordinate 12,415 of JAISGX010000019.1, forward strand.
TGCCGCCGTCAGCACATCGCCGACCTTCAACTCGTCGCCCGCTTCCACGCGGACTTCGCGCAACGTTTTCTGGGCTTTCACGCCGGCCTTGGCGAAATGGCCCTTCTCGGGTTTCGACAACCGCTGTTCCTTTTGTTCTTCAAATCCCAATTGGACGGCATCGTAACCATCAGACGCCTTGATTTTGCGCTGGGTCACCACACAGGGGCCGACCTGAACCACCGTCACCGGAATCTGCTGCCCGTCCTCATCATAGATGCGGGTCATGCCAATTTTCTTACCGATTAATGTTTGCATGGACGTCCTCTCCCTAGATCTTGATTTGGATGTCCACACCCGCCGGCAGATTCAATTTCTTGAGCTCATCCACCGTTTTGGCCGTGGGGTCGATGATATCCAGCAACCGCTTGTGCGTCCGGATTTCAAACTGTTCCATGGATTTCTTGTCCGCGTGTACGCTTCGATTCACCGTGTAACGCTCAATGCGTGTCGGCATCGGGATCGGACCCGCCACACGGGCACCCGTGCGCTTGGTCGTCTCCACAATTTCACTGGCCGACTGGTCCAGCATTCTATGGTCGAAAGCCCTCAACCGTATTCTGATTCGTTGTCCGCTCATATTCTCTATTCTCTAACGGTTCACCACTATTAATTCATGCTTTCCGGCACCACAAGCCGGGCCGCTTTTCACTCGCACCCGACGCGTCCACGTGTCAAAGAACACATCAAGCCGGTCGCCCGGCACACACCTGCGTCCAGTCTGCATGGAGACTCTCCATAACAGGCCGAAAAACTCGTGTGAGTAGGCCAGAAAAAATAATTCCCGTCAATAGTTTTTCCGTTTTTTTAAAAAATTTTTCTCTTTGAATGTGCCATTCGGGCCTTTGGATGCTCTTCGGCCTACTCCATCAATTTCCGGCCGATGGCATCCGGCACCGGGTCGAAACGCTCCGGTTCCATGGTATATCCGGCTCGGCCACGCGTCAGGGAACGCAAGCTGGTGGCATATCCGAACAATTCGGCCAGCGGCACCGAACCCTGAACCACCCGAGTATCCTCGCGCTGCGCCACATCCCGCACCTGGCCGCGGCGCATATTCAAATCTCCCAGCACATCCCCGAGGTGTTCCTCCGGGGTAACGATCTCAATCGCCATGATCGGCTCCAGCAGCACGGGGCTCGCCACCGCAACCGCTTCACGCAAGACCATGGAGGCGGCGGAACGGAACGCCACATCCGACGAATCCACCGGATGCCATTGGCCGGACACCACCGTCACCCGGACATCCACCATCGGATAGTTCCCCAACGCCCCGGTGCTCAACCCATCCCGCAAGCCCTCTTCCACCACCGAGCGAAATTCATGCGGAACCTCGTCGGCAGAGACTTGAAATTGAATAACGTTTCCTTCGCCCCGGACATGGGGCTCCACACGAATGCCCACTACGGCAAAGTGATGCTTGTCGCCCAGCATCCGGTCAAAGGCATACACCGCTTGACCGGAACGCTGCACGGTTTCCTTATAGGCCACCATTGGACGGCCCGCATTGGCCTGCACCTTGAACTCCCGCAACATGCGGTCGCGCAGGATTTCCAAATGTAGCTCCCCCATCCCATGGATGATGGTCTGGCCAGTCTCCGGATCGGTGCTGATGCGGAAGGTGGGATCCTCATCCGCCAAATCAAGCATGGCCGCCTGCATTTTTTCCTTGTCCGCCTGGGTCTTCGGCTCGATCGCCATGGACACCACGGGTTCAGGGAATGTGATCCGCTCCAACACAATCGGTTTTTGCTCCGAACACAACGTATCGCCGGTCCCCACCCCCTTGATGCCGGCAATGGCGCCGATTTCGCCCGCATACAACGCGCCGATTTCCTCCCGTTGATTGGCATGCAGTCGAATCAGGCGCATCACGCGCTCTCGTTTCTGGGTGCGGGGGTTCCATACATTCGCCCCCTTTTTCAAGATTCCGGAATACACCCGCATGAACACCAGCTTGCCGACAAATGCGTCCGTCGCCACCTTGAACGCCAATGCGCACAGCGGTTCGAAATCCCCGGTCGGCCGTTCCAGCTCCTCTTCCGTTTTGGGGTGGCGGCCTTTCACCGGCGGCACATCCAATGGAGAGGGAAGAAAATCCGTCACGGCATCCAGCAGTGGCTGGATGCCTTTGTTGCGCAGGCTCGACCCGCAGGTCACCGGCACCATCCGGCCACTGATGGTGGCCTCGCGGAGCCCCCCGCGCAACTGCGCCTCAGTCAAGCCGCCCGTCTCCAGATAGACATGAAGCAAAGCTTCATCCTGCTCCGCCACGGCCTCCACCAAGGATTCATGGGCGAACTGTGCTGCCTCCAGCAGATCCTCGGGAATCGGAAGCTCCTGCACCTTGGCCCCCAGCGAGGTCTCATCAAACATCAACGCCTTCATCCGGATCAAGTCGATCATGCCGCGAAAATCTTCCTCCGCCCCCCACGGTAGCTGGATGGGCACGGCCGGCGCATGCAGGCGTTCCCGCATCTCGCGGACCACGCGGTCGAAATTCGCTCCCGTCCGGTCCATCTTATTGATAAAGGCAATGCGCGGCACGCCGTATTTGCTCGCCTGCCGCCAGACAGTCTCCGACTGCGGCTG
>JAISGX010000041.1 GCA_031262805.1 Verrucomicrobiota bacterium
GCTACCCGCCGTTTTCGCCATGGGCGCTCTCTCCGCCGTGCTGGCAGGCGCTTGCGTGGCCCCCGTATTGCTCGCCGTGCTGGCCCTCGCCGGGGGGCTGTATGGCGCTGGTCTGAGCGCCGCTTTGATTCTGCCCTTCCTGCTGGGCCTCGGCATGGCCCTGCCGTGGCCGTTGCTTGCCGCCGGACTCACCGTACTGCCCAAGCCAGGCGCGTGGATGAGCACCGTCAAAAAAATCTTCGGTTCGCTCATCCTCTTGCTGGCCGTGTACTACGCTTGGAATGCCTTCCGCGCCGTTCGCCCGAACGCGGCGGAGGAAGCGCCCCTGCCGGGCTTCCACCGCATGGATCTGGGCCGGGACGATGCCGGAGAATGGGAGGCTCTCCTTCTTGCGGCGCTGGAGAATCCCCGCCCGGTGCTGATCGAATTCACGGCCCGGTGGTGCAAGGTCTGCCATTGGATGAATGCCACCGTGCTACGCGACGATGCCGTGCAACGCCGCCTTCAGGACATGAGCGCCATCCAGTTCATCGCCGACCATCCGGAGCGGTCGCCGGCCGATGAGATGCTGCGCACCTTCGGCATTTCCGGCTATCCGGCCTTCATCCTGATTCCCGCCGCCGATGCACCGCCGGAAGAACGCGCCCTGCCGGAATCCGGCGGCGATGCCCCCGCCCCTTGAGGATTGCCGGTTTGAAACCGGCGGAAACAAGCCGCCGGGCCATCCGCGCCAACGGCCTGCGCTTTCGCATGCGCCCCATTCCCTAGAAGAGGGGCCGCGCACCCGGACTCCGTTGAGCGCCCCATCAGGTCGATAATTTGCGGCGCAGCACATCCGCGGCCATCTGCGGGTTGGCCTTGCCACGGGAGAGCTTCATCACCTGGCCGACAAGGAACATCAACGCCGCTTCCTTGCCGGCACGAAAATCCTCCACCACCTTCGGGCTGGCGGCCATGGCCTGCTCGGCAAAGTCCTCCATAGCGCCGCTGTCGCTGACCTGAAGCAGCCCCTTTTCCTTCACGATGGCCTCGGGCTCCCCCCCCTGCTCAAACAAAATTTGGAAGACCTCCTTCGCGGCTGGCATGTTGATCGTCTTCTTCTCCACCAAGGCAATCAGGGCCGCCAGAGCATCGGGCGTGATCCGGGCCTCAGCAATCGACTGCCCCTTTTCGCCCAAGGCGCGGAGCAGCTCCCCCATCACCCAGTTGGAAACGGCTTTGGGATGGCCCGCTTTCTGCGCGGCGGCTTCAAAATAATCCGCAATGGCCCGCTCCGCCGTCAGCACACCCGCATCATATTCCGGCAGGCCGTAATCTTGAATGAAGCGCGCCCGCTTGGCTGCGGGCAGCTCGGGCAACTCACACCGCCAGCGGGCAATCATCGCCTCATCCAGAATCACCGGCGGCAGGTCGGGCTCCGGGAAATAGCGGTAGTCATGGGCGTATTCCTTCGAGCGCATGGAGAGCGTGACGCCCGCCGCATCATCCCAGCGGCGGGTTTCCTGCACCAGGGAGCCGCCAGCCTCCAGCGTGTCCATCTGGCGCTTGAGCTCATACGTCAGGGCGCGGTGAATGCCGCGGAAGGTGTTCATATTCTTGAGCTCGCTCTTGACGCCCAGCTTGTCCGTCCCGACGGGGCGGATGGAGGTATTCACATCGCACCGCATATGGCCAAGCTCCAAATCCGCATCGCTAATGCCCGCATACACAAGCATTTCACGAAGCGCCGTCAGGAAGGCAATGGCCTCATCCGGCGTGGACATGTCCGGCTCCGTCACCAGCTCCATCAGGGGCGTTCCGGAGCGGTTGAAGTCAATTTCCGACGAATTCGCCAGGTGGGTGATCTTTGCGGCATCCTCTTCCTGATGGATATGGTTCACCCGGATGGTCTTGAGGGTTCCCGCCGACTGGATGTCCACAGAGCCGCCCATGCACAGGGGCGCCGCCTGCTGCGTAATTTGATAATTCTTTGGCATGTCCGGATAAAAATAATTCTTCCGGTCGAAGCTACTGCGTAGCGGAATTTTCGAGCCGATCATCAGGCCGGTCAGGACCGTCTTGCGGATGGCCTCGCGGTTCATCACCGGCAGAGCGCCCGGCAGACCTAGGCACACAGGACACACCTGGGTGTTGGGGGGTTCACCCTCCCGGTGGGCGGGGCAGGAACAAAACATCTTCGTGCGCGTCTTCAACTGCACGTGCACTTCCAAACCAATCGAGGCCATCCATTTGCTCATCGCGGGCTCCTCACTTCGTTTTCGCATCCACATCCGCATCCGGCGGGGGATCCGCCGGACGCCGCAGATGCCAGTCCGTCGCATGCTGATATGCCGCGCCGATCTTCAAAACCTGCATTTCCCCGAAGGCGGGCCCGATGATATGCAGGCCCGTCGGCAGGCCGGACGAGGTGAAGCCGCACGGCACACTCAGCCCGCAGAGGCCCGCCAAATTCACATTCACGGTGAAGATGTCGCCCAAGTACATCGCCAGCGGATCGGCGCTGCGCTCGCCCACACGGAAGGCCGGCGTGGGCGTCACGGGCCCCAACAGCGCATCACACTGCGACAACGCCTGTTCAAAATCGGTGCGGATCAGGGTGCGCACCCGCTGGGCGCGGGAATAATACGCATCGTAGAAGCCACTACTGAGCACATAGGTGCCGAGGATGACCCGGCGCTTGACTTCCGCGCCGAAGCCCTGCTCCCGGGTGTTTTCATACATCTCCAGCAAGGTGTCCGCCTCCGCACGGTTGCCGTAGCGCACGCCTTCATAGCGCGCCAGATTGGCCGACGCCTCCGCCGGCGCCAGAATGTAGTAGCAGGCGATGCCATATTTGGAATATGGCAAATCCACCTCCACCAGTTCCGCCCCCAGGGCGCGGCACTGGCCGATGGCCGCCCGCGTCAACTGCTCCACTTCCGGATCCAGACCTTCCGCGAAATAGGCTTTCGGCAGGCCAAGGCGGAGGCCCTTCAAATCGTGCGCATCCCGGAGGGCCGCCACATCCCCATCCACCGGCTGCGGCGATGTGGTGGAATCCGCCGGGTCCGCACCGGCAATCACGTGGTACAGGCGTGCGGCATCCTCCACCGTGCGGGCCATCGGCCCCACCTGGTCCAGGGAGGAGGCAAAGGCCGTACAGCCGTAGCGGGACACACGGCCATAGGTGGGCTTGAAGCCCGTCACCCCGCAGAAGGCCGCCGGCTGGCGGATGCTGCCGCCCGTATCGGACGCCAGCGCCGCCGGGGCCAAGCGGGCGGCCACCGCCGCGGCCGATCCACCGCTGGAGCCCCCGGGCACGCAATCAGGATTCCATGGGTTCCTCGTGGGACCGTAGGTGCTGGTTTCCGTGCTGCCGCCCATGGCGAATTCATCCGTATTGGTGCGGGAGACAAACACCGCCCCCGCCTCCCGAAGGCGGGCGATCACCGTGGCATCGTACGCAGCGGTATATCCCTTCAAAATGGCCGAGCCTGCCGTACAAGGCTGCCCCTTTACATTCAGCAGGTCCTTGATGGCCACCGGCACGCCCAGAAGCGCTCGCTCATCCCCCTCCGCCCGGGCCGCATCCGCCGCCCGCGCCTCCGCCAGCGCCGTTTCCCCCGCCTGCCAGGTCAGGGCATTCAAGCGGGAATTCAGCGCCGCCGAACGCTCCAGCAACGCCGCCGTCCATGCCTCCGAGGTCAATTCGCCCCGGGCCATGGCCTCCAAGCCGGTCTCCACATCCAGTTCCACCATCTCGCGAGAATCCATCCTATCCGCCTTTCTCGCCCATTATTCCATGATCTTGGGCACCACAAACTGGCCATGGCGCGCCGTTGGCGCCAACGCCATGGCCGCCTCGTGCGGCAATCCGGGCCGGGGCACATCTTCATGCCAGATGTTCCGGTTGCCGCTGGAATCATCCGTCGGCGGCGCCTCCTGCACATCCAGCCTCTTCAGCTCCCCAACAAACGCCAGAATGTCATCCAACTGTCCCTGCAACTCGTCAGCTTCCGCATCCGTCAACCGGATGCGTGCCAGCCGGGCCACATACCGGACATCCATGCGGTCCGCACGCTCTGAAAAATTCATGGTCATATCGCTTCTCCTGCGCACCTCCGAACGCGGAAGCGGGCAAAGGCGGCAGTGTAGCACGCTCCCGGCCCCGCGTGCAATCACCCGCGCAACCCTGAGCCGAGAAGCCTTGGATTGCATTGCGCCGCCTCTGCGGTGTAGGGTTGAGCCCAACCAAAGGAGAAGACACGAGATGACCGCGATTGTGGACTGGCTACAGCAATTTCCGCCCCTCATGCAAGCCCTGCTGGGCACGGGCTTCACATGGGCCATGACCGCCCTCGGCGCCGCCGCCGTCTTCCTTTCCCGCCAACCCAGCCGGAAACTGCAGGACGGCATGCTGGGATTTGCCGCCGGCGTCATGATCGCCGCCAGCTATTGGTCGTTGCTCGCCCCCTCCATCGAGATGTCCGCGCCTCTCGGCACGTGGGCGTTCCTCCCCGCCCTGATCGGCTTCCTGCTCGGCGGGGTCTTCCTCCGCGGCATTGATATGGTTCTGCCCCACCTGCACATCGGCATGGAAACCCAGGAAGGCCATCACGCCAGCTGGAAACGCAGCATCCTGTTGGTGACCGCCGTCACCCTGCACAATTTTCCGGAAGGCCTCGCCGTGGGAGTAGCCTTCGGCGCCGCCGCCATCGGCGAAGGCTCCTATACCCTGTTGGGTGCCATTTCCCTCGCCATCGGCATCGGCATCCAGAACCTGCCGGAAGGCTTGGCCGTCTCCATGCCCCTGCAACGGACGGGGCTGAGTCGTGGCAAAAGCTTCTGGTACGGCCAGCTCTCCGGCATGGTGGAACCCATTGCCGGCGTGCTCGGCGCGCTCGCGGTCGTGGCCGCCAAGCCCATTCTCCCCTATGCCCTCGCCTTCGCCGCCGGCGCCATGATTTTCGTGGTGGTGGAGGATGCCATTCCCGAAGCCCAGAGCGAAGGCAATAACGATGTCGCCACCATGGGCGCCATGGTGGGTTTTTCCCTCATGATGGTGCTGGATGTGGCGCTGGGCTGATCGCCTCCGGCGGAGGAGCCGCCTTCCCTGTGCCGCCCTCCTCCTCCACAAATCCAGTTTCCCCGTCGAACGTTCTCTCGGAAATGGCCTTGGCCAATCCGGCCAACCATCGATGGCTGAACAGGAAAGGGAAATCCCAAAACCTCCTTACTCGCGTTTTCGTCTCCTTCGCCGCCATGCCAAGCCGGTTGCGCCAAGAACCAATAAGACCGCCGTCGCCGGTTCAGGAACCGCCATTCCGGTGCCCACATAGATCCCCTTCCCCGTCCGCTCCGTCGCACTGGATACATAGGTTACCGAGCCGCCATCTAAGAATTATTCAACACAGGCGTATTGATATTTTGCTGGATACGGATCATACCCCAAGACGTCCAATTGGAATCCCAGATAAAACGGTTCATTATACTCAAGCCGAGCAGAATAAAACCCCACAGAGGTTGAGACAATTGCGAAAGGCTCGGCGGTCTCGACCGACACGGCATCCATTAGATCACCATATTCCATTATGAACCATTGGTGCCCGATTCCAACCGTTCCGGTCTCCACATCAAGTTCAGCCCATCCCTCCTCGTCTAGGATTAATGCTCCTATGATACCCGCGACACCAACGCTCGCGCCACCAAAGTCGGGAGATAGAAACTCCGTGAACAATGAAATCCGTTCCGAAAAACGAACCGTATTCCATTCAACAACGGGTATCGCATTCGATGACACGCTGGCCAAAACCCACAAGACAAAAGAAAAGACTAGTGTTTTCATATATCTCCTTGCCGAACTATGGCTCCCTCCTTACTCGCGTTTTTGTCTCCTTCGCCGCCAGGCCAAGCCGGTTGCGCCAATAATCAATAAGACCGCCGTCGCCGGTTCGGGAACCGCCATTCCGGTGCCCACATAGATCCCCTTTCCCGTCCGCTCCGTCGCACTGGATACATAGGTTACCGAGCTGCCATCAAAGAATAATTCAACCCAGCCGTATTGATATTCAGCTGGATTCGAATCATACCCCAAGTCGTCCAATAGGAAGCCCAGATAAAATGGTTCATTATACTTAAGCCGAGCAGAATACAACTCTACACCGCGATGGAAAATTGCAAAAGGATCGGCGGTTTCGACCGACACGGCATCCATTAGATCCCCATATTCCATTATGAACCATTGGTGAGCGATTCCAACCGTTCCAGTTTCCACATCAAGTTCAGCCCATCCCTCCTCGTCTAGGATTAATGCTCCTATGATACTCGCGACACCAATGCTCGCGCCACCAAAGTCGGGAGATAGAAACTCCGTGGTAAATGAAAAGCTGTCCGAAAAATAAACCGTATTCCATTCAACAACGGGCACCGCATTCGATGACACGATGGCCAAGACCCACAAGACAAAAGAAAAGACTAGCGTTTTCATATATCTCCTTGCCGAATTATTCATCAAGCGCTCGAAATTCCGAAAGGTTGATTTCTGTTAACTGATAGCCTCCGCCCAACGCGGTCATCATCTCATTGATGTCCTCTTTGAAGGCTGTGACGGAAGTCCCATCACTCGCATGAGTCCATACGGTTAACAACACTGTTTTCCCGGATAGGAATACAAACAACGGATTGCCAGAGTCACCATCAATAATGGGTGTATAAAACCCGTTTCTCGTAATATCAATGGGCGGCTGAATTTTAGTGTAAATTCTGCCATTGGGCTCCCTCCCTGAGATATCCTTGATATCGCACACCGTTGCTTTGTGAAACTGATTTAGCGCCAATGCCGGCAAGCGTGTTCCTCTGCTTAAATAATTTGTATAGTTGTCAGGAAGCACGTAGGCAAAGGAAATTTGGTTGGTTGGAACATCCGAATCAAGTAGCCCAACAGACAAATCAGGATAAATGGCGCTGGAGTTATATAGGGGATGAGGGATTTTGGCCACTAATGTTCTTTCGATTACATTGTTTTGCTGGTCCACAAAACGCATCACTGTGCCATTGGTTACACCGTTCCCCCAGTGTTCAGCAAAGAGAACATGGCGAGGGCTTATCAGTGTGCCTGTATCATAAACGCTACGCGTACTATTCCATGGACTGTGGCAGGTTAAATCGTAGGAGTAGGCCCAACAGTTGGTATTACGCACATAATTTGTCGCCGCATGGTTCCGAAGGCTAAAAATGGTCCATGCCGTGCTAGGCGTTCGCCCTACCAGTTTCTCATCCACGGCGGCAATGGCGTTGAGAATTGCCGTATTGCTTGAATTGTTGGCGGAATAGGGATCCGTCTTCATCCAGTATTCGAGCACATTGTAGAAACCATCCGAGTCGGCATCTCCCACGCAATCCAACCGGTTGGTCCAGTTAAAATTTTGGCTGACCTCCCAAAAATCCGGCATGTTGTCGTTGTCGTAATCGCGGGCTTCTTGGACCAAGTAGAATGTATGTCCTTTGCTTCGGTCCATTGAGTTATAGCCATACAATTCATTGGAGTCCCACATGGCGTTGGTGTTCACATCGTCAAAATGCATGAGGCGAAGGTACAAAGAACTGTTGGTCATTATGGTGTGGGAAAAGGCAAATGTGCCGTCTGCGGCCACATTCGTCACGACGACCATGTTCTCCGCGTTGGTGGTAAGGGAAAGACCGACATAGAAATTTCCCGTGTCTATATAAACATTGGTCAGGCAACCGGAGACGGAAAC
>JAISGX010000085.1 GCA_031262805.1 Verrucomicrobiota bacterium
GGCGGCGATACGGAAGGCCGTCTGGCCGTGGGCGGCACCGCCCGACTGAATATTGCCGGCTACAGCGTGGGATATGCCACGGTGGGCCGCCCAATTCCCATTCTGGGCGCAACGGCGGATATGCTCATCGTTGGCGGTCCTGAATTCAACGACGGTAATTTTGAAGTGAACGGCAACATCGTCTATGCCGGGACACGCACAGGTCCCAGCCGTTATTTTGAGCCCGGCGCGAACAGCATGCGCCGGGTTGTCCCCATCACCTTCGATGCATCCGGCAATGTAAAGGATGACGGGACCGGCTATACATTCGACTACCTCCGCGAACGCATGGAAGTGCGTAGCGGGATGTATGCGGATAAATTTGAACGCGGCGTGGTCGGCAAGGAACGGCCGGATGAGTGGAGCGGATATACGCTGGTCGGCAACGATTCCAGCCTGAACGTGTTCAACATGGATGCCGATGAGTGGAGTGGAGTTTCCCGTGAAATCCAGATCATTGCACCGGAAGGTTCCACCGTGCTGGTGAATATTCTCGGCGAAAACGTCCGGTTTGAGCATGGCCGCATCACCTTGGTGGGCGTGGGCGTTGAAAATGTGATCTATAACTATGTGAATGCGACCAATGTCTATGTCTATCGGTTTGACCACGAAGGCTCTGTCCTCTCCCCCCATGCCAATTGGCAGATGAGCGGCGCCGCCGTCAACGGCCATGCCGTGATCGGCGGAAATGTGGAGAAGGTGGTGGGTTCTGAATTCCATAACTTCTACTTTGGAGGGAGCGTGTGCAATGGCGACCGCCTCATCAACCCGGATCCGGCCGTCTCCTTGGCCTTGACCATGGATTCGACTCCAGACGGAAAAATTCTGGTGGTGCCGGAAGGAACCGCCGTCACCAACAACTATCGGGTGATCAATACGGGCGTCAGCTATCTGGGCAACATCATCATCATGGATGATGTTCTGGGGGAAGTGGCTTCCGTGGATACCGCAGACGCTCCGCTGGCTCCGGGCGCTTCCACCAACATTCCGGTGGTGGTCACCGTGACGACGGATACCGTTTTCCGCGCAACCGTGACGGTGGATCCGGTGGATCCCCAGGGCGTCACCAATGGGCTGGCCCCCTTGCAGGCCGCCGACAGCGCCTCCGTAGTCATCGGAACGCCGGTGGACCCCAATGTGCCGGATCCAAGCTGGTCCCGACCCGATTTCGCCATCTGGTCCATCGCCTTCTACGGTGACGAACCCACCAGTCCGGGCGATTCCTACTCCGTTGAGGTGGTCGTGGTGAACAACGGCAATCTGCCGGGGGACGCGGGGACCCTCTCGCTGTATGAAAATGCGCCCAACACCGCGGCCATTGGCACGCCGGGCGATGTTTCCCAGGACGTGGGCGTGTTGCAGGTGGCCGGCCGCAAGACCCTCCTCTTCGAAGGACTGACCGCTGGCGATTACAGCTCGCTCGCCTATGCCGTGCGTGCGTTTGTGGACAGTGAAAACATCACCCAGGAATGGGATGACGACGGAGACAACCAAGGGGTGTTGAATTACTTCATTGAAGACCTCCGTGCCGATTTCGCCGTCTTGGCCATGGAGTTCGTGGGCGCCGCTCCGACCTTGATCAACGAGAATTTCACGCTGAAAATCACCGTGGCGAATCGCGGCCAGATGGATGGCGATCTCGGTAGCATAGGCGTTTACTATTCTCAGCGCGAGGCCTTCGGCACATCCATGCCGACCACACCGGATGCCATCCTCTGGGTGGGACCCTTGGCGAAAGATGAAGTGAAGACGATTACTTGCACGTGGCTTTATACGCCGAGCGTCCGTGGCCTGCACCATTTGCGTGCCGTGGCCGACTATGAGCGGACGGCGCGCGAATGGAGCGTGGGCGACAACGAACTGAGCCTCGTCTATGTGGCCAGCATGCCCACCCTGCAGGGGGCGGAAACCGAGGGAGTTCCGGGCGGCGTAGGGGAATACACCCTGGCCTGGCAGGGCTTTGCCGGAGATGAGTACAGCGTGGAAATTTCCACGGATCTCACTGCGGAAAACGCCGGTTTTCAGACGCTGGCAACAGGCATTGTGCTGGGTGGTTCCAGCGAGTACTACCAAACAGTGGATGGGGTGATTTATTTCACCGATCCGACCGAATACGACAGCCCAGTGATGTATCGAGTGGCCTTTCCTATGGAAAATGCCCAGCCGCAGACCATGAAGAAAGTGCGCAGCCGCTAATTCCAGCTGCGTGGCTTGAAACGCCTGCCCTTGGAGGGCAGGCGTTTTTTTGTGCCCGGGAGAAAGGCGGGCTCCCCCGGATGGGGAAAATCCAGCCGGAGGAGGGCGGAAGAAGCTGGTCCTTCCGCCGCGGGTATGATACAAGTGGGATGGTGGAGTAATGGGAAGAATGCAGGCTGGAAAAGGAAATGCGGCGAAATGGGTGTGGCTGGCCCTTGGGATGTTGTTTTCTCCGGTGCAGCCCGGCGGCGCGCAGGCGCCCGTGGCGGAAACGTTCACATTGGACGAAGCTGCAGACGCGCTTGCCATCGGGCGCGCAGCCTATGAAGATGGATTGTTCGATTTGTCCCGCCGCCGGTTGGAGGAGTTGGTGGAAAAGGCGCCGGACCGTCGGCGCCGAGCGGAAGGTGCTATCTGGCTGGCCCGTGTCTCTTTGGCGCAGGGGAAGCCGGATGCCGCTCTTGCCATGCTTCAACAGGTCTCCGAGGTGCGGGCCATTTCGCTTTTGGCCGAGCTCGCATTGACGCGGGCGCAAGCTTATGCCGCCAAGGGGGACTGGAAAACCGTGGCGCTGGAACTGGCGCCGTTTCAGGAACGCTTTGTCGGACAGTCCAATGCGCCGGTGGCCCTTCACTTGCTCGTTCATATGCTGGCGGCGGAACAAAAATGGGAGGAAGCGCGCCAAGCAATCCTCCTGTTGGAAGATCGCTATCCCGAGCATCCCGAAACCGTCGCG